>NZ_JBEZEH010000198.1:0-13636 GCF_040648775.1 Micromonospora sp. NPDC049089 | reverse complement strand
CCACCGGTTTGCCGGCGCCTCCGGGCGCCGGAACCGCCACCAGTTGTGTCGAGACGACGATAAGTAGGGATTGAAGTGGCCGCCGCAGACGCGCTCGCCAAGGTACGCAACATCGGCATCATGGCGCACATCGATGCCGGTAAGACCACGACCACCGAGCGAATCCTGTTCTACACCGGCATCACGTACAAGATCGGTGAGGTCCACGAGGGCGCTGCCGTCATGGACTGGATGGAGCAGGAGCAGGAGCGTGGTATCACCATCACCTCCGCTGCTACCAAGTGTGAGTGGAAAGACCACACGATCCAGATCATCGACACGCCCGGCCACGTCGACTTCACGGTCGAGGTCGAGCGGTCGCTGCGGGTCCTGGATGGTGCGGTAGCGGTATACGACGGTGTCGCCGGCGTGGAACCGCAGACGGAGAACGTCTGGCGGCAGGCCGACAAGTACAACGTCCCGCGTATGTGCTTCGTCAACAAGCTCGACCGGACCGGCGCCGACTTCTTCCGCTGCGTGCAGATGATGATCGACCGGTTGAACGCCACCCCGCTGGTGCTCCAGATCCCGATCGGGCTCGAGGGTGACCACATCGGTGTCGTCGACCTGATCGGCATGCGCGCGCTCACCTGGCGTGGGGAGACCCAGAAGGGTGAGGACTACGCGGTCGAGGAGATCCCGGCCGAGCTGGCCGACTCCGCTGCCGAGTGGCGCGAGAAGCTGATGGAGACCCTCGCCGACGTCGACGACGCGGTGATGGAGAAGTACCTGGAGGGCGACGAGATCTCCGTCGAGGAGATCAAGGCCGCTATCCGGCGTGCCACCATCGCCGGCAAGGCCAACCCGGTGCTCTGCGGCTCGGCGTTCAAGAACAAGGGCGTTCAGCCCATGCTCGACGCCGTTGTCGACTTCCTGCCGTCGCCGTTGGACGTTCCGGCGATCGAGGGTACGGCCACCGACGGCGAGACCCCGCTGCTGCGTAAGCCGTCCAACTCGGAGCCCTTCTCCGGCCTGGCCTTCAAGATCCAGACGGACAAGCACCTGGGCAAGCTCACCTACGTGCGGGTCTACTCCGGCACGCTCGATTCCGGTTCCCAGGTGGTCAACTCCACCAAGGACCGCAAGGAGCGCATCGGCAAGATCTACCAGATGCACGCCAACAAGCGGGAAGAGCGTCCGTCGGCGCAGGCCGGCGACATCATTGCCGTGCAGGGTCTCAAGCAGACCACCACCGGCGACACTCTCTCCGACCCGGCGAACCCGGTCATCCTGGAGTCGATGACCTTCCCGGAGCCGGTCATCTCGGTGGCGATCGAGCCGAAGACCAAGTCCGACCAGGAGAAGCTGGGCACGGCCATCCAGCGCCTGGCCGAGGAAGACCCGACCTTCCGCGTCCAGTTGGACGAGGAGACCGGTCAGACGGTCATCTCCGGCATGGGTGAGCTGCACCTGGACATCCTGGTCGACCGGATGCGCCGCGAGTTCAACGTCGAGGCCAACGTCGGCAAGCCGCAGGTGGCGTACCGCGAGACCATCCGCCGCAAGGTGGACAAGGTCGAGTACACCCACAAGAAGCAGACCGGTGGTTCCGGCCAGTACGCCCGCGTGATCGTGAGCGTCGAGCCGCTTCCGCTGGACAACGACTCGCCGACCTACGAGTTCGCCAACGCCGTCAGCGGCGGCCGCATCCCCCGGGAGTTCATCCCCTCGGTGGACGCCGGTGCGCAGGACGCGCTGCAGTACGGCATCCTGGCGGGCTTCCCGCTGGTCGGCGTGAAGCTGACCCTGCTGGACGGCCAGTACCACGAGGTCGACTCGTCGGAAATGGCATTCAAGATCGCCGGCTCGATGGTGATGAAGGACGCGGCCCGCAAGGCCGATCCGGCACTGCTCGAGCCGATGATGGCCGTTGAAGTCACCACTCCTGAGGAGAACATGGGTGACGTCATCGGTGACCTCAACTCCCGCCGCGGCATCATCCAGGCGATGGAGGAGCGCAGCGGCGCCCGCATCGTCCGGGCCCTGGTGCCGTTGTCGGAGATGTTCGGCTACGTCGGCGACCTGCGGTCGAAGACCCAGGGCCGGGCTAGCTACAGCATGCAGTTCGACTCCTACGCCGAGGTTCCGCAGAGCGTCGCGAAGGAGATCATCGCCAAGGCAACGGGCGAGTAGCGCTCTGAGCAGGTGATTCGTGGTTGGTCGCGGGAGGGTTCACCCGCCCGCGGCCACCACGATCGGATCGCGTGAGACCGGGCCTGTAGGCTTCATCGCCGCAGAACCCACAAAGGCTCTCCGGCCTTCGGGCCGGAAAGGCTGTCGACAGAGTCCTAAGCGCCGACCGGCGCGCCGGGCGTACGAACCAAGAAGTCCACAGGAGGACACCAGTGGCGAAGGCTAAGTTCGAGCGGACTAAGCCGCACGTCAACATCGGCACCATTGGTCACATCGACCACGGTAAGACGACGCTGACGGCGGCCATCACCAAGGTCCTGCACGACCAGTACCCGGACCTGAACCCCTACACGCCGTTCGACGAGATCGACAAGGCGCCGGAGGAGAAGGCCCGCGGTATCACGATCTCGATCGCGCACGTCGAGTACCAGACCGAGTCGCGGCACTACGCGCACGTCGACTGCCCTGGGCACGCCGACTACATCAAGAACATGATCACCGGTGCCGCGCAGATGGACGGCGCGATCCTGGTGGTCGCGGCGACCGACGGCCCGATGCCGCAGACCCGCGAGCACGTGCTGCTGGCCCGTCAGGTCGGTGTGCCGTACATCGTCGTGGCGCTCAACAAGAGCGACATGGTCGATGACGAGGAGCTCCTGGAGCTCGTCGAGCTCGAGGTCCGTGAGCTGCTCTCCTCGCAGGAGTACCCGGGTGACGACCTGCCGGTCGTTCGGGTTTCGGCGCTGAAGGCCCTCGAGGGTGACCCCGAGTGGACCGGCAAGCTGCTGGACCTGATGACCGCTGTCGACACCTCGATCCCGCAGCCGGAGCGCGAGGTTGACAAGCCGTTCCTGATGCCCGTTGAGGACGTCTTCACGATCACCGGTCGTGGCACCGTCGTCACCGGTCGCGTGGAGCGCGGCGTTCTCCTGCCGAACGAGGATGTTGAGCTCGTCGGTATCAAGGAGAAGAGCTTCAAGACCAAGGTCACCGCGATCGAGATGTTCCGGAAGACCCTGGACGACGCCCGCGCAGGTGAGAACGTCGGCCTGCTGCTGCGTGGTACCAAGCGCGACGAGGTCGAGCGCGGCATGGTCGTCGTGAAGCCGGGCTCGAACACCCCGCACACGGAGTTCGAGGCGACGGTCTACATCCTCTCCAAGGAGGAGGGTGGCCGTCACACCCCGTTCTTCCAGAACTACCGTCCCCAGTTCTACTTCCGGACCACGGACGTCACCGGTGTCGTCACCCTCCCCGAGGGCACCGAGATGGTCATGCCGGGTGACAACACGTCCATGTCGGTGAAGCTGATCCAGCCCATCGCCATGGAGGAGAACCTCAAGTTCGCGATCCGCGAGGGTGGCCGCACCGTCGGCGCCGGGTTCGTCACCAAGATTAACAAGTGAACTAGGTAACCCCGATTAGACCCGCCGCCGGTCGTGCGGCATACTAGTCAGGTTGCGTAACGACAGTTCGTCGCCTGTGTTCGGCTTTCGCTGAACCTCCGGGTGGCGAGGCAGTCGAGCGTAGGGTGGTTGGCGGCCCAGTCGCCAACCACCCTCGCACGGCGTTCAGGTCGCGGTAGTGCGATCGGCGCCTTGACCCCCAGTGCGGTCAGCACCACTCCGGTACGTAGGGGCGGAGCTCGGCCCGAGGGCGCGACACGCCCGACCGCGGGGGTCGGCGAAGTGGGCCTGTACCAGCCGGTACAGGCGCCCGCAACACAGCGGCATCGAGAGAAGGAACAGAAGCCACCATGGCGGGACAGAAGATCCGCATCCGGCTCAAGGCCTATGACCACGAGGTCGTCGACTCCTCGGCGCGGAAGATCGTCGAGACGGTGACGCGCACCGGGGCGCAGGTCGCGGGCCCGGTGCCGCTGCCCACGGAGATCAACCGTTTCTGCGTTATCCGCTCGCCGCACAAGTACAAGGACTCGCGCGAGCACTTCGAGATGCGCACTCACAAGCGGCTGATCGACATCATCGACCCGACCCCGAAGACGGTCGACTCGCTCATGCGCCTCGACCTGCCGGCTGGCGTCGACATCGAGATCAAGCTGTAGGGACCGGACAAATGGACAGGCAAGTCAAGGGGATCCTGGGCGCCAAGCTCGGCATGACCCAGGTCTGGGAGAACAACCGCGTTGTTCCCGTGACCGTGGTCGAGGCCGGCCCGTGCGTCATCAGCCAGGTTCGTAGCGCCGAGAAGGACGGTTACTCCGCGGTCCAGCTCGCGTACGGCACCATCGACCCGCGCAAGGTCAAGAAGCCGGTCAGCGGGCACTACGCCAAGGCGGACGTGGCGCCGCGCCGGCACATCGTCGAGCTGCGCACCACTGACGCCGGGGAATACTCGCTCGGGCAGGAAGTCACTGTCGAGGAGTTCCCGGCCGGCGTCATCATCGACGTCACCGGCAAGACCAAGGGCAAGGGCTACGCCGGCCCGATGAAGCGGCACGGCTTCCACGGCCTGGGCGCCGGGCACGGCGTCGAGCGCAAGCACCGCTCGCCCGGCTCCATCGGCGCCTGCGCCACTCCGGGGCGTGTCTTCAAGGGCACCCGGATGGCCGGCCGTATGGGTGGCGTTCGGTACACCGTGCAGAACCTCACCGTCCAGGCGGTCGACACCGAGAACAACCTGCTGCTCGTCCGGGGTGCCATTCCTGGTCCGAAGGGCGCGCTCGTTCTGGTCCGTACCGCGGCCAAGAGCAAGGTGAAGAAGGGCGGTGCGGCCAAGTGACCACCGTTGACGTGCGCACCGTCGAAGGCACCACCAGCGGCTCCGTGGAGCTGCCGGAGGACATCTTCGACGTGCAGGCCAACGTCGCGCTGATGCACCAGGTCGTGGTGGCCCAGCTCGCGGCGGCCCGACAGGGCACGCACAAGGCCAAGACCCGCGGCGAGGTCGCCGGTGGCGGCAAGAAGCCGTACAAGCAGAAGGGCACCGGTCGCGCCCGGCAGGGCTCGATCCGCGCGCCGCAGTTCGCCGGCGGTGGCGTCGTGCACGGTCCCGTGCCGCGCGACTACAGCCAGCGGACCCCGAAGAAGATGAAGGCCGCCGCTCTGCGGGGAGCCCTCTCCGACCGGGCCCGCGCCGGGCAGGTGCACGTCGTCGAGGCGTTCGTCTCGGGCGAGAAGCCGTCGACCAAGGCGGCCCTGGCCACGCTGACCAAGCTCACCGAGGCCCGTCGGGTCCTGGTCGTGCTGAGCAGCACCGACGAGCTGAACTGGGTGTCGCTGCGCAATGAGCCGCGCGTGCACCTGATCGAGTCCGGCCAGCTGAACACGTACGACGTGCTCGTGGCCGACGACGTGGTCTTCACCAAGGACGCCCTGGACGAGTTCCTGGGCGTGCCCGCCGAGACCACCGAGGAGGGTGGCAAGTGAGCACGATCGCCGACCCGCGCGACATCATCGTGGCGCCGGTCGTCTCGGAGAAGAGCTACAGCGAGCTGAACCGGAACTGGTACACCTTCCTGGTGCACCCGGACGCGAACAAGACCGAGATCAAGATCGCTATCCAGCAGATCTTCAACGTCCGCGTCCTGACGGTCAACACGCTCAACCGCCAGGGTAAGCGCAAGCGCACCAAGACCGGCTTCGGTCAGCGCAAGGCGACCAAGCGGGCGATCGTGAAGCTGGCTGACGGTGACCGTATCGAGGCCTTCGGCGGCCCGGTCAGCTGAGGGGTGTAGACAATGGCTATCCGTAAGTACAAGCCGACGACGCCGGGCCGACGTGGCTCGAGTGTCGCTGACTTCGCCGAGATCACCCGGTCCACGCCGGAGAAGTCGCTGCTGGCTCCGTTGCCGAAGAAGGGCGGGCGTAACGCCCACGGCCGGATCACCACGCGGCACCACGGTGGCGGTCACAAGCGTCAGTACCGTCTGATCGACTTCAAGCGGGTCGACAAGGACGGCGTGCCGGCGAAGGTCGCTCACATCGAGTACGACCCGAACCGCACGGCGCGCATCGCGCTGCTGCACTACGCCGACGGCGAGAAGCGCTACATCCTCGCGCCGAAGGACATGAAGCAGGGCGACCGCGTCGAGTCCGGTCCGGGCGCCGACATCAAGCCGGGTAACAACCTGCCGCTGCGCAACATCCCGGTCGGTACCACGATCCACAACGTGGAGCTGCGTCCGGGTGGCGGGGCCAAGCTGGCCCGTTCCGCCGGCGTCGGCATCCAGCTGCTCGGCCGCGAGGGCGCGTACGCGACCCTGCGTATGCCGTCCGGCGAGATCCGGCGGGTGGACGTGCGCTGCCGCGCCAGCGTCGGCGAGATCGGCAACGCCGATCAGTCGAACATCAACTGGGGCAAGGCCGGCCGGATGCGGTGGAAGGGCAAGCGCCCGACCGTCCGTGGTGTCGCCATGAACCCGGTCGACCACCCGCACGGTGGTGGTGAGGGTAAGACCTCCGGTGGTCGCCACCCGGTCAACCCGCAGGGTAAGCCCGAGGGCCGCACCCGCCGTAAGGGCCAGCCGAGTGACCGGCTGATCGTCCGCCGTCGCTACGCCACGCGTAAGCGCGGCTGAGGGAGATAAGACATGCCTCGCAGCCTGAAGAAGGGCCCGTTCGTCGACGACCACCTGCTCAAGAAGGTGGAAGTTCAGAACGACAAGGGCTCCAAGAACGTGATCAAGACCTGGTCGCGGCGCTCGACGATCATCCCCGAGATGCTGGGGCACACGATCGCCGTGCACGACGGACGCAAGCACGTCCCGGTGTTCGTGACCGAGGCGATGGTCGGGCACAAGCTCGGCGAGTTCGCGCTGACCCGCACGTTCAAGGGTCACGAGAAGGACGACCGGAAGAGCCGTCGGCGCTGACGCCGCCAGGCATACGGATAGAGGGAACAAGGGGTTACAGCGATGCCAGGAAAGGGCGACGCTCCGGTGCTTCCGGGCGCGCGGGCGGTTGCGCGGCACGTGCGCATCTCGCCGATGAAGGCGCGCCGGGTGGTCAACCTCGTCCGCGGCCTGCCCGCGAAGGAGGCGCTCACGGTGCTGCAGTTCGCGCCGCAGGCTGCGAGCGAGCAGGTGTACAAGGTGCTCGCTAGCGCGATCGCCAACGCGGAGAACAACGAGCGGCTGGACCCCGACGCGCTGCTCGTCAGTGAGGCCTTCGTGGACGAGGGCCCGACGATGAAGCGGTTCCAGCCGCGGGCCCAGGGTCGGGCCTACCGCATCCGCAAGCGCACGTGCCACATCACCGTGGCGGTCGAAGCGGTCGCGCCGGCAGCACCGAGGAAGGCCGCGGCTAAGAAGGCCGCCCCGGCCACGGAGGCCGCACCGGCCGAAGCGCAGAGCAAGACGGAGGACGCCGAGTAATGGGTCAGAAGGTTCACCCCACTGGGTTCCGGCTCGGCATCTCGACCGACTGGAAGTCCCGCTGGTTCGCGGACAAGCTCTACAAGGACTACATCGGCGAGGATGTCAAGATCCGCCGCATGATGTCCAAGGGCCTCGAGCGTGCCGGGATTTCCAAGGTCGACATCGAGCGCACCCGCGACCGGGTCCGGGTCGACATCCACACCGCCCGGCCGGGCATCGTCATCGGCCGTAAGGGTGCGGAGGCCGACCGGATCCGCGGCGAGCTTGAGAAGCTCACCGGCAAGCAGGTTCAGCTGAACATCATCGAGGTGAAGAACCCCGAGTCGGACGCTCAGCTGGTCGCGCAGGGCGTGGCCGAGCAGCTGTCCAGCCGGGTCAGCTTCCGTCGGGCGATGCGCAAGGCCATGCAGTCGGCGATGAAGAACCCGGTCTGCAAGGGCATCCGGGTTCAGGTCTCGGGTCGCCTCGGCGGCGCCGAGATGAGCCGGACCGAGTTCTACCGTGAGGGCCGGGTTCCGCTGCACACGCTGCGGGCCAACATCGAGTACGGCTTCTTCGAGGCCCGTACCACGTTCGGTCGGATCGGTGTGAAGGTCTGGATCTACAAGGGCGACGCCGTCCCGGGCCGGGAAGCTCCGGCCGAGGCCGGTCCGTCCCGCCCGCGTCGTGGTGAGCGCGGCGACCGTCCCGAGCGTCCGCGCCGTGGCCGGTCGGGTTCGTCCGGCACCACGGCTGGTGGCACCGAGGCCGGTCGGGCTGCTGCGACCACCATCGCGCAGCAGGCCGAGACGCCGAGCGGCGAGCCGGTCGACAGCGCAGCTGTCGCCGCCACTGCTGCTCCGGCAGAAACGCAGCAGGAGGGCTGACAGATGCTGATGCCGCGCAAGCCCCCGAAGGGCTTCCGCAAGCCGCACCACCCGGACCGCAGTGGCGCGTCCAAGGGTGGTAACCGGGTGGTGTTCGGCGAGTTCGGGATCCAGGCTCTCGAGCCGGCGTACGTGACGAACCGGCAGATCGAGTCGGCACGTATCGCGATGACTCGCCACATCAAGCGTGGTGGCAAGGTCTGGATCACGATCTTCCCGGACCAGGCCCTCACCAAGAAGCCTGCCGAGACCCGGATGGGTTCCGGTAAGGGTTCGCCCGAGTGGTGGGTTGCCAACGTCAAGCCGGGGCGGGTTCTCTTCGAGATGTCCTTCCCCAACGAGCAGACCGCGCGAGAGGCCATGCGTCGCGCGATCCACAAGCTCCCGATGAAGTGCCGCATTGTTACGCGCGAAGTGGGTGAATCCTGATGGCAGCGGGCGTTAAGGCGACCGAGCTGCGTGAGCTCTCCGAAGAGGAGCTGGTCACGAAGCTGCGGGAGGCCAAGGCGGAGCTGTTCAACCTCCGCGTGCAGGCCGCAACCGGGCAGCTGGACAACAACCGGCGGTTGCAGGTCATCCGTCGGGAGATCGCCCGGATCTACACGATCATGCGCGAGCGCGAGCTGGGGCTCTCGGCCGCGCCGACTGAGGTGACTGCATCATGACCGAAGACACCGCCACCGCCACCGCGCGGTCCCGCCGCAAGGTCCGTGAGGGCCTGGTGGTCAGCGACAAGATGGACAAGACCGTCGTGGTCGAGGTCGAGGACCGGGTTCGGCACGCTCTGTACGGCAAGATCATGCGCCGTACGAGCAAGCTGAAGGTGCACGACGAGCAGAACGCCGCTGGCACCGGTGACCGGGTTCTCATCATGGAGACCCGGCCGCTGAGCGCCACCAAGCGTTGGCGGATCGTGGAGATCCTGGAAAAGGCCAAGTAGCGAAGGCTCGAGCTCGCCCGGCGTTGCGTCGGGCGTTGGTTCCGCCAGGCTCCGGCCGCTACGGCGGCCGGAGAACCGGCAGACATAGGAGATAGACGTGATTCAGCAGGAGTCGCGACTGCGCGTCGCCGACAACACGGGTGCTCGGGAGATCCTGTGCATCCGGGTTCTCGGTGGCTCGGGTCGGCGCTACGCGAGTATCGGCGACGTCATCGTGGCCACCGTCAAGGACGCGATCCCGGGTGCCGGTGTGAAGAAGGGCGACGTCGTCAAGGCTGTCGTCGTTCGCACGGCCAAGGAGAGGCGGCGTCCGGACGGCTCGTACATCCGCTTCGACGAGAACGCCGCCGTCATCATCAAGGACGGCGGGGACCCGCGTGGAACCCGTATCTTCGGCCCGGTGGGCCGGGAGCTGCGGGACAAGCGGTTCATGAAGATTATTTCCCTCGCGCCGGAGGTGTTGTGACCGTGAAGGTCAAGAAGGGCGACACGGTCGTCGTCATCGCCGGCAAGGACAAGGGTGCCAAGGGCAAGGTCATTCAGGCCTACCCGCGGCAGGACAAGGTCCTGGTCGAGGGCGTGAACCGGGTCAAGAAGCACACCCGCATCAGCACCACCCAGCGTGGCGCCAAGACCGGCGGCATCGTCACTCAGGAGGCCCCGATCCACGTCTCGAACGTGCAGGTCCTGGACTCCGACGGCAAGCCGACCCGCGTCGGTTACCGGATCGACGACAACGGCCAGAAGGTCCGCATCGCGCGTAGCACCGGTAAGGACCTGTGATGACCACGGCTACCGAAAAGACCCTGCCGCGCCTCAAGGAGCGGTACCGCAACGAGATCGTGGCCCAGCTGCGTGAGCAGCGCAGCTACGGCAACCCCATGCAGGTGCCGCGGCTGGTCAAGATCGTCGTCAACATGGGTGTCGGCGAGGCTGCTCGCGACGCCAAGCTGATCGACGGCGCGGTCCGCGACCTCGCCACGATCACCGGCCAGAAGCCGCAGGTGCGGCGGGCGACCAAGTCCATCGCGCAGTTCAAGCTCCGCGAGGGCATGCCGATCGGCGCGAAGGTCACCCTTCGCGGCGACCGGATGTGGGAGTTCATGGACCGGCTGCTCTCCATCGCGCTGCCGCGTATCCGCGACTTCCGCGGTCTGGACGGGCGCAAGCTGGACGGGCACGGCAACTACACGTTCGGTCTGACCGAGCAGTCGGTGTTCCACGAGATCGACCAGGACCGGATCGATCGCCAGCGGGGCATGGACATCACGGTGGTCACGACCGCCACGACCGACGACGAGGGCCGGGCGCTGCTCAAGCTCCTGGGCTTCCCGTTCAAGGAGAACTGAGATGGCCAAGAAGGCGCTGATCATCAAGGCGGCCGCGAAGCCGAAGTTCTCGGTTCGCGCGTACACCCGCTGCCAGCGGTGCGGGCGTCCGAAGGCGGTCTACCGCAAGTTCGGGCTCTGCCGGGTCTGCATCCGGGAGATGGCTCACCGCGGTGAGCTGCCGGGCGTGTCCAAGGCTTCCTGGTAAGGGCGACCGCGTCCCGGCCGTCGGCCGGGAACTCCTGCACCGATTAGGTATTGCTCTTCGCCGTAGGCCCGGGGCTGATGCCCCGGGAACCCCGGCGAGAAAGGCTGACGAAATCCATGACGATGACCGACCCGATCGCAGACATGCTCACGCGTCTGCGTAACGCCAACCAGGCGTACCACGATCAGGTGAAGATGCCCTACTCCAAGATCAAGGCGAACATCGCCGAGGTCTTGAAGGCCGAGGGTTACATCGCCACCTGGTCGGTCGAGGAGCCCGAGGAGGGCGCCGTCGGCAAGCGACTGGTCGTCGAGCTGAAGTATGGCCAGAACCGCGAGCGGAGCCTGGCCGGCATCAAGCGCGTGTCCAAGCCCGGTCTCCGGGTGTACGCCAAGTCGGACGGGCTCCCGCGGGTGCTCGGTGGGCTGGGCGTGGCGATCATTTCGACGTCCCAGGGGCTGCTGACCGACCGGCAGGCCCGCAAGCGGAGTGTTGGCGGGGAAGTCCTCGCCTTCGTCTGGTAACGGGAGACAGGTAGAAATGTCGCGAATTGGACGTAAGTCGATCCCGGTACCAGCCGGCGTCGACATCACGATCGACGGGCAGACCATCAAGGTCAAGGGCCCCAAGGGTCAGCTCCAGCACACCCTCGCCGAGCCGATCACGGTCGAGCGGGCCGAGGATGGGCAGCTGAGCGTCAACCGGCCGAACGACGAGCGCAAGGCCAAGGAACTCCACGGCCTGAGCCGTACGCTGGTTGCCAACATGATCGTCGGGGTCACCGAGGGCTACCGCAAGAGCCTGGAGATCGCCGGCACCGGTTACCGGGTCACCGCCAAGGGTTCGGACCTCGAGTTCGCGCTCGGGTTCTCGCACCCGGTGGTCGTCCCCGCCCCGGCGGGCATCACCTTCACGGTGGAGCGGCCGACTCTGTTCCACGTGGCTGGCATCGACAAGCAGCAGGTCGGTGAGGTCGCCGCCAACATCCGGAAGATCCGCCCGCCGGAGCCCTACAAGGGCAAGGGCGTCAAGTACCAGGGCGAGGTCATCCGCCGCAAGGCTGGAAAGGCAGGTAAGAAGTGAGCGCCACGCTGCTCAAGCGCCGCCGCGGTGTCGCCGCCAAGCGCGCCGTTGGGCGTGCGCGTCGACACTTCCGCGTCCGCAAGAACGTCAGCGGTACGGCCGAGCGTCCGCGCCTGGTCGTCACCCGCTCGCTGCGGCACATGGTCGCCCAGATCGTCGACGACACCAAGGGTCACACCCTGGCGTCGGCGTCGACCCTGGACGCCTCGCTGCGCGGTGCGGAGGGCGACAAGAGCGCCCTGGCTGGCAAGGTGGGCGCGCTGCTCGCCGAGCGGGCCAAGGCCGCCGGCGTCTCCAAGGTCGTCTTCGACCGCGGCGGCAACCGGTACGCGGGGCGAGTCGCCGCGCTTGCCGACGCCGCCCGCGAAGCCGGGCTCGAGTTCTAACAACCCCGTCACGAGAGAGAAGGAAGGCTGCTGATGCCAGGTCAACAGCGCCGTGGCGGCGGGTCCGGTGGCAACGAGGGTGGTCGCCGCGACAACCGCCGTGAGGGCGGCCGCGGAAACGCGCCCGTCGAGAAGACCCCGCACCTTGAGCGGGTCGTCGCGATCAACCGCGTCGCCAAGGTCGTGAAGGGTGGTCGTCGCTTCAGCTTCACCGCCCTGGTGATCGTGGGCGACGGCGACGGCACGGTCGGCGTGGGCTACGGAAAGGCCAAGGAGGTGCCCGCGGCCATCGCCAAGGGTGTCGAGGAGGCCAAGAAGCACTTCTTCAAGGTCCCGCGGATCGGTCAGTCGATCCCGCACCCGGTGACGGGTGAGGACGCCGCTGGTGTGGTGCTGCTCAAGCCGGCCTCGGCCGGTACGGGTGTCATCGCCGGTGGACCGGTGCGTGCCGTGCTGGAGTGCGCTGGGATCCACGACGTGCTCTCCAAGAGCCTCGGTTCGTCGAACCCGATCAACATCGTGCACGCCACCGTGGCGGCCCTGAAGGGGCTTGAGTCCCCCGAGCAGGTCGCGGCGCGTCGTGGTCTGCCGGTGGAGGACGTCGCGCCGGCCGCCATGCTGGCGTCGCGTGCGGGGGTGGCGAACTGATGGCACGCCTGAAGGTCACCCAGCTCCGGTCCGGTATCGGGACCAAGCACAACCAGCGTGAGTCGCTGCGTTCGCTCGGTCTCAAGCGGATCAACGACGTGGTGGTCAAGGAGGACCGGCCCGAGATCCGCGGCATGATCTTCACTGTGAGCCACCTCGTGAAGGTCGAGGAGGTCGAGTAATGACGATCAAGGTGCATCACCTGCGCCCGGCGCCCGGTTCCAAGACCGCGAAGACCCGTGTGGGTCGCGGTGAGGGTTCCAAGGGCAAGACCGCTGGTCGCGGTACCAAGGGCTCCAAGGCCCGCAAGAACATCTCGGCGGCGTTCGAGGGTGGGCAGATGCCTATCCACATGCGCCTGCCGAAGATGAAGGGCTTCAAGAACAAGTTCAAGGTGGTCTTCCAGGTTGTCAACCTGGACCGACTCGCTGAGCTGTTCCCGAATGGTGGTCAGGTCGGCCCGCTGGAGCTCGTTGAGTCCGGCGCGGTCCGCAAGGGTCACCCGGTCAAGGTCCTCGGTACCGGGGATCTCGGCGGTGTGGCGCTCCAGGTGTCCGCGCACGCGTTCAGTGCGTCGGCCAAGGAGAAGATCGCTGCCGCCGGTGGCTCCGCCACCGAGCTGTAAGGCGTACGACCATGGCGCCCGTCCAGTTGAGAGCAACTGGCG
>NZ_JBEZEH010000197.1:0-13667 GCF_040648775.1 Micromonospora sp. NPDC049089 | reverse complement strand
GGCGGCGCGTTCGTGGGTATGGCGGCACCGTCGGCTACACCGGCGGCTCGACCGCCTCGACGAGAACCTCAAGCACATGCCGGTACGGCTGGCCGGTGGCCCGGCTCATGCCCATCTCGCAGGTGCGGTTGCAGGAGGCGTACGCGTCGTGGTCGCGCTGGTTGATCTCGGCGGCCTGCTTCGCGGTGGCGCCGGCGGTGACCTCGGGGTGCAGCAGCCCTCGGTCGCCGGCGAAGGCGCAGCACCCCCAACTGTCCGGCATGGTGACGGTGTCGGCGAGCGCCTGGGCCACCGTGCGCAGGTCGTCGATGCCGCCCAGGTGCACTGTGGAGCAGGTGGGGTGCAGGGCCAGCGAACCCAGTCGTCGGGGCTGCGGCAGCGCCGACAGGAGGTGCTCGGCGGTGAAGGTGACGCTGTCGACGACGCGCAGCGCGCCGTACCGTGCCTGGTCCTCCTCGGCCAGCGCGGCGGTCAGCTGGGTCAGCCCGTGCGTGCAGGATGACGCGTCGCACACGATGGGCAGGCGACCCTCGTCGCTGGCCGCCCAGAGCGCGGCCAGGGTCCGCTCGGCCATCTCCCGGTGGCCGGCGGGGTAGCCCTTGGACTGCCACGGGGTCCCGCAGCACAGGCCCGCCGTGCCGGCCGGTACGACGAGCGGCACCCCCGCCAGTTCGCACAGGCGCAGGAACGCCGTCGCCGAACCGCCGGACGGGCCGTCCTCGGGCGCGAAGAGGCTGCCCACGCAGGCCGCGAAGAACACCGCCTGGGCATCCGGTGCGGTGCGGGCTCCGGGGCGGGGTGCGCCGGCGCGCGGCATGTCGTCGCTCCACCGCGGCATGAGCTCGGTTCCGCCGAGCCCACGGATCATCCCGGTGGCGGCGCGGGTGACCGGTGTCGGCACCGCGTGCGCGGCGGTCAGCCCCACCCGGACGCCCGTCACGGCGGCCTGCCAGTGCTTCGCGGCGGTGCGGGCGGTGCGCTGGGCGCGAGGGCTGTGTCGCTCGGCGCGCAGCCGTTTCATCGCCGCCCCGGTGTCGATGCCGACCGGGCAGGCGGTGACGCAGAGGCTGTCCGTGGCGCAGCTGTCCACCGCGGCGTACTCGTAGTCGGCGGTCAGCTCCCGGCGGCGCTCCTCGTCGCCGGCGGCGGTGGCGAGGGCGATCTGCCGTTGCAGGACGATGCGCTGCCGGGGTGTGGTGGTGACGTCGGCGGTGGGGCAGACCGGCTCGCAGTAGCCACACTCGACGCAGGCGTCCAGCTCGGGGTCGACCGTCGGGACGGCCTTGAGTTGCCGCAGGTGCACGGTCGGGTCGTCGTTGAGCAGCACACCGGGGTTGAGTAGGCCGCTCGGGTCGCACAACCGCTTGAGTTCACGCATCACGTCGTACAGTTCGTCGCCGTACTGCCGGCGGACGAAGGGCGCCATGGCCCGACCGGTGCCGTGCTCCGCCTTGAGTGTCCCGCCCTCGGCGAGCACCAGGTCGACCATGTCGTCGGTGAACCGGGCGTAGCGGTCGATCTCGGCGGGGGTGTCGAAGGACTGGGTCAGCATGAAGTGCAGGTTGCCGTCGCGGGCGTGTCCGAAGATCACCGCGTCCGGGTAGCCGTGCCTGTCGAACAGGCGGATCAGCCCGTCGCAGGTGCCGGTCAGGCGTGGCATCGGCACCGCGACGTCCTCCAGCAGGGCCGTGGTGCCGGGCGGGCGGGCCCCGGCGACGGCGGTGTAGAGGCCCTTGCGCAGGTGCCACAGGTTGGCCCGTTCGCGTGGGTCGCGGGTCAGCTCGGTGCCGGTGACGGCCGGCAGCCGGTCGAGTACGGGCCGGGCGTCAGCCAGCGTCGCGGCCAACTGCTCCGCGCTGTCCTCGGCGAACTCCACCAGCAGCGCGGCGTGCCCGGTGACCGTCAGCCCGCGCAGGGCTGTGCTGGCACCCGGGTCGCGCTGGCTGACCCGCAGCGCGGCCGCGTCGAGCAGCTCGGCGGTACGGGCGCCGGCGGCGAGCAGCGCCGGCAGCGCGTCGGTGGCGTCGGTGAGACCGGGCAGGATCAGCAGGCCGGTGGCGGCGTGGCCGTGGATCTCGACGGTACGGAAGACGGCCTCGGCCACGAAGCCGAGCGTGCCCTCGCTGCCGATCATCAGGTGGGCGAGCATCTCGACCGGGGTGCTGTGGTCGAGCAGGGAGTTCAGCCCGTACCCCATGGTGTTCTTCATGGCGAACAGCCGCTCGATGGTGGCGCGCGACCCCGGCGTCGAGCGCACCCGGTCGCGCAGGCGCAGCAGCCCGGCGTGCAGCTCGGGCTCGTCGGCCCGCAGCCGGTCGTCGGCGTCGCGGGCGCCGGAGTCGACGACGGTGCCGGACGGGAGCACGAAGCGCAGCGACTCCATGGTGCGGTACGCGTTGTCGGTGGTGCCGCAGGTCATCCCGCTGGAATTGTTGGCGACCATGCCGCCCACAGTGCAGGCGGCCTCGCTGGCCGGATCCGGGCCGAGTCGGCGTCGGTAGCGGGCCAACCGGGCGTTGGCCTGCCGGATCGTCAGGCCCGGCTGGAGCCGGATGCGGCGGCCGTCGTCGAGGACCTCGGCGTGACGCCAGTCGGTGCGGACGTCGACCAGCACGCCCGCGCCGCCGGCCTGCCCGGCCAGGCTGGTACCGCCGCCGCGCAGGGTCAGCGGCACGCCGGCCTCGCGGGCGCCGGCCATCAGCGCCCCCACCTCGGCGGCCGAGGAGGCGCGGACCACGGCCTGCGGCTCGAACAGGTACGGCGAGGCGTCGTGTGCCGCCGCCAACCTCCGGGGCAGCTCGGCGCTGGCCCGGTTCGGATCGTCGAGACGCGAGCGCAGCAGTTCGGCGACCTCGCGGGCGCGAGCGCCGGCAGCGCTCGGCGGCGGCACGGGTACGACGGTGCTCATGGGCGGATCCTCCGAGAAGGGATGGTCAGTCGGCCACCGGAGATGCGACGACAAGCAACCGGGCGGGGGCGGTGCTGGCCGGAGCCGGCAGCCGCAGCGGCTGCCGGCCGGGGGTGATGCTGCCGAGCACCGAGGCGTGCCGCGCGCCGGTGCCCGAGGGCAGGGTGCCGGGCAGCCCGTGCACGGTCAGGTAGCCCAGCAGCGCGAAGGCCAGCGCCTCCTTGGCGTCCGACGCGATGCCCAGGTCGTCGCTGGAGGACAATTGGACGCCGGGCAGCTCGTCGGCGAGCATGCGCATCAGGGTCGGATTGTGTGCGCCGCCGCCGGAGACGACGAGCCGGGTGACGCCGTGGTCGCGGCAGGCGCCGGCCACAGTGACCGCCGTCAGCCGGGTGAGCGTGGCCAGCACGTCCTGCGGGTCCGGTGTGGGCGCGTCGGCGAGGGCGGCGAGCAGGTACGGCAGATGAAACAGCTCTTTCCCGGTGCTCTTCGGGCCGGGCAGCCGGTAGTACGGCTCGTCGAGCAGCCGCCGCAGCAGGTCCGGGTTCACCTGCCCGGCAGCCGCTCCGCGCCCGTCCCTGTCGTACTCCTCGGTGCCTCCGCTGAAGTGGCGGGCGGCGGCGTCGAGGAGTGCGTTCGCCGGTCCGGTGTCGAAGGCGAGTGGGTCCGCGTCCGGCGCGACGACAGTGATGTTGGCGATGCCGCCCAGGTTCAGCGCGGCCGGGATGCCGGGCAGGCCACCCAGCAGCAGTGTGTCGAAGAGGGCGACCAGGGGGGCGCCCTGGCCGCCGGCGGCCACGTCGCGGCTGCGCAGGTCGGCCACGACCGGAAGGCCGGTGGCCTCCGCTATCCAGGCCGGCTGACCCAGCTGGAGAGTGCCCCGAACCCTGCCGTCCTCCACCCAGTGATGCATCGTCTGCCCGTGCGACACGAGCAGGTCGGCGTTGCCGTCGCACAGCTGGGCGAGGGCCCCCGCGCCGGCCTCGGCGAAGGCCTGACCGATGCCGGTGTCCAGCACGCAGATCGCCTCGGTGGTGGTCGCCGCGGGCGGCAGAGCCGCGGCGATCTGCGTGCGCAACTCGTCCGAGTAGGGGTGGCTGAGCCGGCCCAGTGGTCGCATCCGCACTGTGTCGCCGCTGAGCTCGAACTCGGCCGCTGCGGCTTCGATGCCGTCGTAGGAGGTTCCGGACATCAGGCCGATCACGCGCATCACGTCCTCCTTCACGCCCGGCCGGCTGGCGCCGCCGCCGTGTCGTCGTCGACCTCGTCGGTACGTCCATGGTCGTACGGCGTCTCCGGGGCCGGGTGGAACCGGCTGGACACCGCGCCGACGACCAGGGTGATCAGGACGCCGATCGGGACCAGCCACTGGGCGGCGATGGCGGTGGCGGTGGTGGCTCCGGCCGTCGTCACATCGATCTTGACGTAGCGGACGATGTAGGTCATCACCGCCACGGTGACCAGGAAGGCGATCACCGCGTCCACCTGGTTGGCCCGCTTGACGAGACGGCCGAGCAGGAAGGCACCGAGCAACGCCCCGTAGGTGTAGCCGGCGATGGTCAGACCGGTCAGGTAGACGTTTCCGGTGCTGGAGCTGAACGCGCAGGCGAAGATCGCCATCAGCACCGCCCAGACCAGGGTCATCACCCGGGCGAGCCGGAGCATCGTGTCGTCGGACGGCACCGTGCGGAAGAAGCTGTGGATGAAGTCGGCGACAGTGGAGTTCGACATCGAGTTCAGCGCCGAGGACAAGGAGCCCATCGCGGCGCCGAGGATGCCGGCCACCAGCAGACCCGAGATGCCCACCGGCAGAGCGTGCAGGATGAAGCTCGGGTAGAGGTTGTCGCTGCTGGCCAGGCCGAGCTCCTTGAAGGTCTGACCCTTGTTGTACGACCACAGCAGCGCCCCGACCAGGGAGAACGCCGCGAACTGGATCACCACGAAGATGCCCGAGGAGATCATCGCCTTCTGTCCCTCGCGCAGCGTGCGGGTGGATAGGATGCGCTGCACGATCAGCTGGTCCGAGCCGTGGCTGGCCATCGCGAAGATCGCGCCACCGATGATGGCGGTCGGCAGGGCGAACGGGCTGGTGAGCACGTGCGCGAGGTTGAAGTTGGTGTCGAAGAGCTGGAACTTGCCGGCGTCCAGCGCCTGCGAGTAGCCGTCGAAGCCGACGGCGTGGCTGAGCACCGCGATGGCCAGGATGGCCCCGCCCAGGTACAGCCCCATCTGGATGGCGTCGGTCCAGATGACCGCCTTGATGCCACCGAGGTAGGTGTAGACCACAGTGATGAGCGTCAGGACGATGATGATCGCCTGATAGCCGACATTCAGCCCGAACTCGTCGAGAAGAAGCTTGATGGGGATGGCCGAGGCGAACAGCCGTACACCCTCGGCGAGCAGGCGGGTGAAGACGAACGTCACCGACGCCAGCCCTTGAAGTTTCAGGCCAAACCGCTCACCGAGGTACTGGTAGGCGCTGACGAACCCACCCCGCTTGTAGAGCGGGATGAGCACCGCTGCCACCACGACCCGACCAATGACGTAACCCAGGGCCAGCTCGACGTTGCCGAAGCCCTGACCGCTGTAGGCGCCGCCGGGAACACTGATCACGGTCAGAACGCTGGTCTCGGTGGCCACCACCGAGAACGAGACGGTCCACCAGGGCAGCCGACCCTCGCCCACGAAGTAGTCCTTGGCGGACTTCTGTTTACCGGACAGGCGTAGTCCGACGAAGGCGATCACCACGAGGTACAGCACGATCACGACGAGGTCGAGTTGACGCACGGCTCGCTCCCAACCAGCGGTTGTCAATAAGTGACGTTGGGCCAGCCTAACTCGAAACTTTTTGCCACCGCCGGTCCGGGCTGGTTACGCTGTGGTTTCAGCCTGCTGATACGGGGACTGTTCGCAGCTGCGCCCTCGGCCTGGCCGCGGCGGCGGGTCGCGAGACGCGCTCGACGACGAGCCGCCACCGGGCGACCGGAGACCTCTCCCCGCCGGCCGGCGACTGCACACCAGCGAGAGGAACGAGCACCCCGTGGACCTCAGCACCCTCGGCACCGAGACCCGCAACGACAAGACCGGCGACCTCGACCGGATGTCTCCCACCGAGTTGCTTCTCGCGATGAACGACGAGGACCAGACCGTCGCCGCCGCCGTCCGCCGGGCCGTGCCGGACATCGCCGCCGCCGTCGACGTCATCGTGGCCTCGCTCCGTCAGGGCGGACGGCTGATCTACCTCGGCGCGGGCACCAGCGGCCGGATCGGCATGCTCGACGCCGTCGAGATCCCACCCACCTTCGGCACGACGCCCGAGCGGGTCCTCGGTCTGCTCGCCGGCGGGGCACGAGCCTTCGGTGTCGCGGTCGAGGGCGCTGAGGACGACCCGACCCGCGCTGTCTCCGACCTCGACGCCGTCGGCCTGACCGCCCGCGACACTGTGGTCGGGCTCGCCGCCAGCGGCCGTACCCCGTACGTGGTCGGTGGGTTGGATCATGCCCGCGCGCTTGGCGCGGCGACCGTCTCGGTGGCCTGCAACACCGACGCGGTGACCAGCCGCCACGCCGACGTCGCCATCGAGGTGCCCACCGGCCCCGAGGTGCTGACCGGCTCCACCCGGCTCAAGGCCGGCACCGCCGAGAAGCTGGTCTGCAACATGCTCTCGACGGCCACGATGGCCCGGCTCGGCAAGGTCTACGGGAATCTGATGGTGGACATGAACGCCACCAACGAGAAGCTCGTCGACCGGGCGCGTCGGATCGTCGCCGACGCCGCCGACACCGATCTCGACACGGCCGCGAGGGCGCTCGCGGCGGCGCACGGACACGCCAAGACGGCCATCGTGCTGCTGCTGGCGAACTGCACCGCCGAAGAGGCCGCCGCTCGGCTGCGCGCCGCCGACGACGACGTACGGGCGGCCGTCGCGGCCTGATCCTCGGGTTCGCGGTGAGACCCTGATCCGGTCAGGGTGCTCGTCACCCGGTCGGACGTCAGGTCTCCAGGTCGAACGCGAACGTGCCCGCCTCAATGCGGTCGATGAGCTGACGGACATCGTCGGCCAGCTGGACGGCGTCCTCCCAACCGCCGCTGGTGATGTCGACCAGCAGCACCGGGGCGGGGTCACTGCGCAGGTCGAGGACGAGCTGCTCTCGGGAGCCGTCACCGCCGATGATGGCGATGCCAGGATGCGCGACGGTGGCCTCGTCCCACGCCTCATGCAGCTCTGACCGAACCGTGTCCAGGCCCGCGCAGCGGCTTGTGCCGGGGTGGTGATCTCGTCAGGTCGACGAAGCGCCCCCTCCCCAGCGGGCGGGGGGCGTAGTGGTGTGAGTTTATCGGTGTATACGGAACCCTTACGTGCTCCTCGTCGTGGGGGGTACTGGCCAGCTCGATCCGGGGGGACCGGTCCGGCGGGAGGTGGGCGAAGTCGGCGATGACGACGACATCCACCTCTCCGTCGATCATCGACTGCTCGATGGTCTCCCAGGGAGCCCGCATGACTCCTGCGAATCGGTAGGAGTTTCGACGGAGGTGGCTGAGACACCTCGCGACGACGGGCTCCGACGGCTCGATGTCGGCGGGGATCCAGATAACGGCGATTTCCATGAACCTCTCCTGATCAACGTCGTGGACGCGAGTGGGTGATCAGGAGTTGGCGGGGCGGAGGAGGGCCACGCTCGACGGGTCGGCTGGTAGCGCGCATGTCGACGGCGGTGACGGTGAGCCCTGCGCGCAGAGGCGAGGTGCGCGGCGGAGCTTCGGCCGTTGAGGTGGGTGGATCGGCGCCGCCGGCACCGACGCCGGTCGGTGCGGACGCGAGCGCCAGGACGAACGCCGGTGGCCCCGGTGCGGGCCGGGCGGGCGGGATGGGCCGCTGTCCGGTGACGGCGGCCACCGTCTTCCTCGCCTGCCTCGACGCCTCGCCGTCGGACGTGCCGTCCGCGCCGCCCCGGGACACCGTCGCCGGCACGGGCGTCTGCGGTGTCGGCGGTGGCTGCGAGTCGGCCCGTGCCTCCGGGGACTCCGAGGTGGACGGTGCCGGTGTGGCCTTGGGCGACGACGAGGGGGTCCCAGCCGGCCGACTTGGCCGGGCGGTGGAGGGCTTGGCTGACGGCGTCGGCACCGAAACTGGAACCGCCGACGGCAGGGGCAGCGGGTCCGTCGACGGTAGAGGCACGGGCACGGAGACGACAGCGGTCGGCAGGGGCAGGGGGACGGTCAGATCCACCTCGACCACGTCGGCCACCGAAACCTTGATGGCCTCCGGCGAGGTGGCGACCTCCACCAGTGGGAGCCGCGACGGCGACGGGGTGTCGGCGTGGGCGGGGTCGGCACCCAGAGCCGCGCCGAGCGCCACCGCGCCGAGCGCCACCGGGGGAAGGCTGTGCCTCAGCCGCATCAGACGCAGACTGCCGTCAGTGGGATCGCCAGCCCTACCTGGCCCGGGTCACCGGTTCGGTGCTGCTGGCCGTGCGGATGCCCCGCGCACCCTGCAGTTCCCTCCATGGGCGGGTTCTTGCCCGAGGGGACTGAGGGCTACACCTTCTGTCGATATCCGGTGAGCGATGTGGGCAGATCGGGAGCGCATCCGGCTGGTTCACACCCGTGCCTCGGCGGGTGTCGGCGTGGCGTCGAGCGGCAGGTCACGCATCCGGCGGATCGGCGTCGACAGGTAGATGATCGGGGACAGCACGGTGAGCGCCCCGAAGATCAGCAGGGTGGTACGGGCACCGAGGGGCCCGGCCAGGATGCCGGCGAGCAGGCCGCCGACCGGGATCGCACCCCAGGAGACGAACTTGACCGTGGCGATCACCCTGGACAACAGATCCGGCGGGCTGGCGATCATGCGGTACGTACGGGTGGTCACGCTGAGCACCACGTTGGAACTCGCGAAGATGAGGTTTCCGACGGCGAAGGCCACGAACGCGGCGGTGCCGGTGCCCAGCGGGATGATGAGCGCGCCGGCCACACCGACGAAGGCCGCGATGATGAGGCCGCGGGCGGTGCCGAACCGATCGGTGAAGCGGGTCGTCAACGCCGCGCCGATGAGCGCACCGAGGCCGTCGGCGGCGATCAACAGCCCGACCATGAGCGGCGGTGCGTGCAGCTCACGCACCAGGTAGAACGGGAACAGGGCGAGCATGCCACCGTTGACGAAGTTCGTCGCGGTGGCGTCCCACATGGCCGGTCTGATGATCGGGTGCCCGATCACGAAGTGCCAGCCCTCGCGGATCATCGTGGTCATCGGCGGCCGCTCGACCGGTCGCTGCACCCGCCGGGCCGGCAGGGTGCGCAGCAACGTGGCGGAGAGCAGGTAGCTGACGGCGTCCACGAACAGCGTCGGCACGGCGCCCAGCACCTGCACCGCGAGACCGCCCAGGGATGGCCCGCCCAGCGAGGTGGCGGCGTGCGTGCCGGAGGTGAGGCTGTTGCGGGCCTGCAACTGCGCGGCCGGCACGATCTCCGGCAGGAAGGTCTGGTTCGCCACGTCGAACAGCACGTTGGCGAAGCTCACCACCAGGGCGACAGCGATCAGCTGGGCCACCGTCAGCATGTCGAACCACCAGGCCAGCGGGACCGACGCGATGGCGAGGGCCCGGACCAGATCCAGGGCGACCTGCATGCCGCGCAGCGGCAGACGCTGCACGATCACGCCCGCCGGCAGGCTGATCAGGAGGTACGCCAGATAGCCCGCCGCCGTGATCAGACCCATCTCGAAGGCCGACGCGTGGAGCACTGTCAACGCGGTCAGCGGTAGGGCCAGCGCGCCGACCGCCGAGCCGAGTTGGCTGGTCGTGCCGGCGACCCACCACCGCCAGAATGCAGTAAGTCTCATAATGGAACTCACTATAGGGTCCGGCGCGCGGGCGGTCGACCCCGTGTATCCGGGTGGTCATCGGCGGGCGGTCGGCGTCATCGGCGAGCCGGTCGGACCCGACGTTTCACACTCGCGTGACGGGTATCCAGGCGTACCAGTGCGACCTGCGGTAACAGCTTCACGGAGTGAGGGGGCACCTGTCATGCCTGATCCACAGCCCACGCTCGTGCTCGTGCACGGCGCATTCGCCGAGTCGGCGAGCTGGAACGGTGTGCTCGAGCGGCTGGGCGCCGGGTACGACTCGGTGGCCGTCGCGAACCCCCTGCGCAGCGTGGCGGGCGACGCCGCGTACGTGCAGGATGTCGTGCGGGGGATCGGCGGTCCGGTCGTCCTCGTCGGCCACTCGTACGGCGGCATGGTGATCACGCAGGCCGCAGCCGGCGACACCTCGGTGCGGGCCCTCGTGTACGTCAACGCCTTCGCCCCGGACACCGGTGAGTCGGCGCTGGCGCTGTCCGCGAAGTTTCCCGGCAGCACCCTCGCCGACACGCTGGTGCAGTACCCGGTGTCGACCGGTGGGAACGAGGTGGCGATCGGCCAGGAGCAGTACCACGCCCAGTTCTGCGCGGACGCGTCGGACGACATGGCCGCGCTGATGGCCCGGACCCAGCGGCCGATCACCGAACAGGGCCTGGGCGACAAGCTCACCGGCGACCCCGCCTGGCGATCGCTGCCCAGTTGGTTCGTGTTCGGCGACGCCGACAAGAACATCCCCGCCGAGGCGCACCGCTTCATGGCGGAGCGGGCCAACCCCCGTGGGCAGCGCGAGGTCGTCGGCGGGTCGCACGCGATGGCGGTGGCCCGGCCGAGCGAGGTCGCCGAGACGATCATCGAGGCGGTTCGGGGCGTGAGCTGACGGTTCGGACGGACAGCCGGTGGTGGGCCAGCGACGAGAGGTCGCCGGCCCACCCCTGCCTGCTTGCCTAGCGGACCCGCAGCTGCTGGTGAACCGCAGCGGTGGGGGCGTGGGCCGCGTCACCGGAGTAGGCGACGTGCACCGGGTACACCCCTGCGGGCAGCCCGGCGGTCGGCAGCTCGACGACGGCCGTGCCACCACGGAGGGCAACCACCCGGGTGGTGCCGCCGAAGGTGACGGCCACCTCGCCGGTCACCTTCGGAGCCTTCGGGTGCGGCGACTGGGCCCGGACGTCGACGGTCAGCGTGAACGTGCCACCGCGAACGACCGAGGCCGGCGTGGCCTTCGCCTTGACCGCAACCCGTCCCGGGCCCGGAGGCGTCAGGGTGATCCGGGCCGAGCGCGACTTGGACGGGTCGACCACCGACGTCGCCACGACGGTCAGCGACGACGCGGTCTCCGCTGCGGCGACCGAGAGCAGACCCTCCGCGGAGATGCTGGTGTCGGTGGAGGTCACTCCCTGCACCGACCACGTCACCGCCGGGCTCACACCCTCGTTGGTCGTCACCTGGGCGGTGAACTGCCTTTCCCAGTTCCAACCCTTCGTCAGGTTCACCGTCGCGGGCGTCACCGACACGGAGTCGACCCCCGACCACAGGTGATCCCGGGCGAAGATCGTGAACAGCTGGCCCGCCGTCATCCCGTCGTGCGCGCCGGGGACCTGGGTCGTCGCGGCGGCGTATCCCCGGGCCCGGAAGTTGTCCGCGATGGCGTTCTGGGCGTTGAGGTTGCCCTCGAAGACGCCGTTGCCGAGGAAGACCGAGAGATCGTCGTCCCCGACCGCGTTCGCGATGGTGTCGTAGTCCTGGGTGGTGAGCGACGGGTTACCCGAGAAGTGTCCGTAGAACGCGAAGGTGGTCGGGTAGTTCTTGATGACGACGCCGCCCGTCATCCCGCCGTACGAGAACCCCGCGTAGGCCCGCCCGGAGCGCTCGGTCGAGACGTTGTAGCTGCTCTCGACGAGGGGCAGGATCGTCTGGACCAGGTTGTTGGCCGCGTTGGTCTGGTTGTAGGACGCGAAGCCGAGGCTGGTGCCCGTGAAGTGGTTGCCCATGGTGACGACCACTGTCGGCTCGATCTCGCCCCTGGCCGTCATGTTGTCCAGGATGTTCGGGACGTTCGCGGGCACCATGAAGTCGGTCTCGTCGCCGAAGATGCCGTGGGCGAGGTACGCGACCTTGTACGGCTCCGCGCGGTTGGCGTCGTAGTTGGCCGGCAGGTAGACGCCGAGGTAGTGGCCACTGTCGCCAAGGATCGTGGTGTACGGGACGTACCTGACGGTTCCTCGCTTAGCGCGGTCGGCCACCGGCAACTCGTAGTCCGCACGCGCCTTCAGCACCGGGTCGTTCTGCTTCTTGGCGTACGGCACGTGGACGGCATCGAGGACGTCGTTGTTCCTGACCCGGAACGAGGCGTCGCCCGGCGGCCGAGGGTTCGTCGAGGCGGGGTCCCAGATGCGCTTGTTCTCCCAGCCCTGCGTCGGGTCCCAGACGCGGTACCAGTAGCTGAGACCGCCGGCGTGCAGCGGGACCGAGACCGACCAGTTCCCCTTCGGATCCCTGGTCATGTCCCGGAGGAACTCCGTGCCGCCCGCGTGATAGCGCCCCGGCTGCCATTCTTCCGGCTGGTAGCGGGTGGTGCCGGTGCCGACGTCGAGCAGCGTCAGGTCCCCGGCGAGGCGGACCTGGGTGGCCTGCGGATTGCGGTAGACGAACGTGACGGTGTATCCGGTCGGTGAGTTGCGGTCCGCCTTGACGGTCGCACCCGGCGCGGGCGCGGGCCTGCCGGCGGCGGCAGCCGGCGCGGGGACGACGGCCCCCGCAGCGAGCGCCGTGAACGCGAGAATCGAGATCGCAAGCCGGAGCCTGCGTCTTCCGGTCGTTTCCCTCATGCGCGAAGACTCCTTTGTGGTGGTGGTTCGTCGCGGTCTGGTCCGGTGTGGGGAGTTGAGGGCTCCGATGGTCGCTAAATCGAATTAGCATCGGGAGTGTGGCTGGGAACCCCTTTCGATGTCAAGGGTGTCCAGGGCTCGGGCGGGCGACGGCAGGAGGTCCGCTACGGCGACCCGGCGGCCGGGGAGGACTGACCTCCAACCCGCACCGCGGGGTGCCGGCCCCGCCAAGGTGGAGTCGATCATGTGCGTCGCCTGGCGAGCTGCGGCCCGCGCCGTTCCCCTGGTGTGCTCCGTCACGCCGGTGGGCATGGTCAGGAGGTTGGGACGCCGCCAGGCGGCTGCTAATGTCGAGATTGTTGCGGCCGCAAATTTATCAGCGGCAACTACTTTGGGAAGGATGCCTCCGATGACCAAGCTCTCCGTCATCTACTACTCGTCCACCGGCACTCTGCACGCCATGGCCAAGCGCCTCGCCGAGGCTGGCGAGAAGGCTGGCGCCGAGGTGCGTCTGCGTCAGGTTCCGGAGCTCGCCCCGGCCGAGGCCATCGCCTCCAACGCCGCCTGGAGCCAGCACTTCGACGCCACCAAGGACGAGGCGAAGGCGACCGCCGACGACGTCGTCTGGGCGGACGCGGTGCTGTTCGGCACGCCCACCCGTTACGGCAACGTCGCCAGCCAGCTCAAGCAGTTCCTCGACACCCTCGGTCCGCAGTGGGCGCAGGGCCAGCTCGCCAACAAGGTGTACGCCGGCTTCACCGCCTCCATGACCGCGCACGGCGGCCAGGAGTCGACCCTTCTCGCGCTCTACAACACCATCCACCACTTCGGGGGTCTGGTCGTCGCCCCGGGTTACACCGACCCGCTGAAGTTCGCCGACGGCAACCCGTACGGCGTCTCGCATGTCACCGGCGGCAGCAACGACGCCCCGCTGGGCGACGCCCAGTTCGCCGCGCTCGACCACATGGCCGAGCGGGTCGTCACGATCGCCGGGAAGCTCAACGCCTGAGTGCTGACGCCCGCCCGGACGCGGGTGCTCAGCTGGGCGAGGGCCGGTCTCCCAGGACGGGAG
>NZ_JBEZEH010000196.1:0-13916 GCF_040648775.1 Micromonospora sp. NPDC049089 | reverse complement strand
TTGATGAGCAGCGCGCGGGTGCGAAACTCCGGGTCGTCGCTGGCCTGGTACTTCTCGGAGATCGCCTTGATGGACTCGGCCTCAATGCGGGCCTGCGCCGGGTCGTAGACGCCGCAGGGGAGGTCGCAGTGCGCGCTCGCGACGGTGCGTGGGCGGAGAAGGCGGGACAGGAACATCGGAATCCCTTCGACGGTGGCGTTCGGCCGACGTACGTCAGGGCGCGGCGGCCCGGACGTGATCATCTAGGGACGCTAGAACCTCAACCGCACTTCATGTCAAGACCGGGTCGATGGCGGGCCCTGTTTCCGGATGAGCGTCAGCAGGGCGGCGTGCGTCCGCTCGTCAGCGGCCACCACGAGACCGTCCCCACCGGTGTGCAGGGGCTGGCCGTCGAGCCCGGTGACCACGCAGCCAGCCGCCTCGCAGAGCGCGATTCCGGCCGCGAAGTGGACGCTGTTGCGCAGGTCGTGGCGGTCGGTCACATAGGCGGCGCGGCGGCCGGCGGCGACCCAGGCCACGGCCAGGCTGGTGGAGACCACCCGGGGCCGGAACTGTTCGACGAAGCCCTCGTCGGCGAGCAGGCGGGCGGCCAGGAAGACGTCCCGACTGGGAAAGGGCGGGTCGAGGTTCAGGTCGACAAGCGTCGACTCGGCCGACGGGACGAGTCGCTCGTCCGTCCCCGCAACCCCCCGGACGTAGGCGGCGGTGCCGTCGGTCCAGAACACCTCATCGGCGAACGGGTCCACCGACGCCGCCACTGTGACGTCCGGCCCGACCCGCAGGGCGACGTTGACCGAGGCCAGCATGGTCCGCGCGGCGAAGTTCAACGTCCCGCACAGCGGGTCGACCAGCCAGGTGCGCCCGTTGTCGCCGGCACCCGTGCGCCCGCTCTCCTCGGCCACCACGGCGTCGTCCGGCCGTGCCGCGCGAAGGACGTCGATGATGGCGTGCTCGGCCTCGACGTCGGCGGCGGTGGCGAAGTCGCCGGCGGTCTTCATGACACGCGTCAGTGCTGAGCCGTACCGGGAGCCCACGACTGCGGCTCCAGCTTCGGCCGCCCCGATGGCCAGCGCCTGGTCTGTGATCGACATGCCCGAACCATAGGAGCCAAGTGCAATGTCGATGACAGCCCCGCATCCGGGCCGTGGGTCACCGGGCAGGTCAGTCCGACAGTTCGATGATCGGTAGTTGACTGACGACAGCTGTCATGATCATGGGAGCGTCGCCGTCACACTGGTTGACCGAGACCGCGACCCACCGCCCCTCGGTCACCGTCGGCCCCCACACGGTCAGGTCGCCGTAGCAGTCCAGGTCACAGAGCGACTGGAACAGCGTCGGCATGGGTTCACCGGCCTGATCCCGAAACAGTGGCACCCGCATGGAGACAGTGCGGTGCGCGCCCCACCTCCGGGTCAACTCCGCTACGACGAGGGCCAGGTTCGCCTCGGCGGCCTCCTCTGCCTGGTTCCATTCGGCGCCGTACACACCCGTGAGGGCGTCGCTCTCCCAGAGCGGGGCGATCCGAAAACCCTCGCCCCGGGTGCCGGTCCACTCACCGGTGACCGGGTCCCCCTCGCTGACCGGTACGCCGCCCGTGGGCAGCTCCGCGGCGAGCAGCGACTCGATGTCGGACACCGTCCGACCCGTGTCGAAAACTTCGCCGGCCCGGCCGGTCATCGGGGGACTCGTCGTACCGCCGCCGGCCCACACCGCATCGTCCGCACCACCTGTCTCCGTCGACTCCGGCCCTCGATCATCGCACCGTGAGCGAGCCGACGAGGGGGCGGGCGTCGGTCAGGAGACCGCTGTACGTACCAGCTCGGTGAGCTTCTTCTCCACAGTCGGGCTCCACTGCTGCAACGCGTACGCCACCGGCCAGAAATCCCCGTCGTCGAGGTTGGCCGGGTCCTGGAAGCCCACTGTCGAGTACCGGTAGTTGAACTTGCCGGAGTCCTGGAAGAAGACGACGATCTTGCCGTCCTCGTTCGCGTAGGCGGGCATCCCGTACCAGGTCTTCGGCGTCAGCCCCGGGGCGGCGGCGGTCACCGTCACGTGCACCCGCTCGGCGAGCGCGCGGTCCTCCGGCTCCATCTGCGCGATCCGGTCGAGGACCGCTTGCAGCCCGTCCGCCTTCTTGGCACCCTTCTTGCCCTCGGCGCGCAGCTCGTCGGCGCGCTCCTTCATCGCGGCCCGCTCCTCGGCGCTGAAGCCGTCGGACCCGGTCGTGGTGGTCTTCGCGGACATTCTCGGGCTTCCTCTCGTCGTCTGGCCCGGCGCGCTGCCGACTGCCTGGGGAAAGGCTAGGCCGGGCGTCGCTCGCGAGCTTCTCGATTCCTGATCGTTCGACGACCGTCCGCCTGCCAGCGAGGTGCCGCTGCGGGGTGACCTGGGCCTCTCGAAGGTGCTCACCGACCCGAGCGGTAGCTAGGTTGCTGGGCGAGGGCGAGCGAGCGTTCCGGGGGGAACCAGACATGAGCACCACCGCCGACCAGATGGCGACGTCGTACTTCGACGCGATCCAACTCCTCTGCCAGGTGACGCCGAAGGGCTGGTACGCCGAGCGGGGCACCGCTCGCGCGGGGCTCACCCACGCCAGCGTTGCGACGCTCAACGGGGTCCTCGAGACGGCCACCGAGCCGGATCTCGCGGCCATCGACGAGTTGGCGACCGAGGTCAGCCGGCAGACACCGCATTGGTCGATCATCATTCGCGGTGCGGCGAGCGACGAGGTCGCCGAACTGGCGGCCCGGCACGGGCTGCGCGGACGCAGCGACCTCCCCCTGATGGCCTGCGCCACCGACGACATCGTGTTCCAGGCCGACTCGACCCAGCAGGCGCTGGTCCGCCGGGTCGGAGCCGCCGAGAGCGACAGGTACACCGACGCCCTCACCCGGAGCTTCGAGGCGCCCGACGGCCTCTTCGGCCCGCTGATGGGCGGCGCGGTCCTCGATACCGACGCCATCACCGGCTATCTGGCCGAGGAGTCTGGCAGCCCGGTCGGCACCGGGCTCGGCATGCGCACATCCGGCGTGATCGGGGTGTTCAACATCGCCGTCGTACCGTCCGCCCGGGGTCGCGGCCTGGGCCGGGCGCTCACCGAGGCGGCGCTGCGCGACGGCGTCGCCGGCGGCGCGGACGCCGCGTACCTGCACGCCAGCCCGATGGGTCGACCGCTCTACGAGGCGATGGGCTTCGTGCTCGTCGAGACCTGGACCGTGTTCCAGGCGGCCTGACCGACGCGACCGGCCAGAAGGAGGAAGACCTGTGAGCTTCAGCGAGAACGTCCGCTCGGCCTTCCGGCGCGGCGAGACCGACGCCGTGGTGCGGATGAGCGAGGCCGAGATCGAGCGGGCCCAGGCGGCCGGCGACCTGGCGGGCGAGGTGGAGGCCCGGTACAGCCTCGCCCGGGTCGCCATTCGCGGCGGTGACCTGCCCGGTGGCGAGGCACGGGCCCGGGAGGCCCTCGCGGTGGCGCTGCGCTCCGGCGACCGTGCCCTGGAGGAACGACCGAGGCACGTGCTGGCCGGCGTCGCGAGGATGTCCGGTGACCTGCTCCGCGCTCGGAATTTGTACCGGGAGAGCATCGCGCTCAACGAGGCGCTCGGCCAAGCCAGGACTGTCAACTCCGAATTCCACAACCTCGCGTTCTGCGAGTTGGGGTTGGGCAACCTGGACGTGGCCCGGACGCTGTTCGCCGAGAACCGCGAGCGGGTGTTCCACAACGGCTGGGCCGACTTCGTGCCGTACGTCTGCGTGGCGGGCGCCGCGCTCGCGACCGCGGAGGGGGACCACTCCCGCGCGGCCAGGATGATCGGTGTCGCCGATGCCGCGTTCGCGGCACTCGGCCAGGTGCCGGACCCGGACGACGCCGCGGACCTCGCCAGGATGCGCGCCGCCGCCACCGAGGCGCTGGGCCCGGCCAACTTCGACAGGGAGTACGCCGTGGGCCGCCACCAGGAGCCCAGGGCGGCCTTCGGCACCTAGGCGGCCTCGGGTGAGGTCGAGGCTCGGGCAGCGGTGATGATCCGTCCCCGCTCCGACTCCGGGAAGCGGTCGAGCATGGCGCGTACCTCGTCGGCGCTCACGTTGGCGCCGAACAGCTCGCTGCCCGGTTCGAGTCGTACCCCCTCGGCCAGAGGGCCGGCGACGACCGGGTCGAAGCCGAGCGCGTCCACCAGGGCCGCGACCTCGGTGAGGTCGGCGTCCTCGTCGCCGGCGATCGCGATGGCCTTGCGGCCGGTCGCCCCCGCCGGCCGGGCCTCGTCCTCCAGGTCGTGATAGCCCATGTGGTTGAACGCCTTGACGACGCGCGAGCCGGACAGGAACGTCTGGACGGTCTCGCTCGACGAGGTCCGCGGGTTGGTGAGGTCATCGCGGATGCCGTCGATCTCCCACCAGTAGTTCATGGCATCGACGACGAGCTTGCCGCGTAACGCCTCGGCGGGGACGCTGCGGTACTTGCCCAGGGGCAGGGCGAGGATGACGACGTCGGCGGCGGCCGCCGCGTCGACCGCCGTGGTGGCCTCGGCGCCCGGGGCGAGGACCTCGACGGTGAGGGCGATCTTCGCCGGGTCGCCGGAGCCGGCCACCCGTACCCGGTAGCCGGCGGCGACGGCGAGCCGGGCGAGCACAGTGCCCACCTTGCCGGCCCCGAGAATGCCGAGGGTCGTGGGCCGGCTCCGGTCGTTGTCGAACATGGTCGTCCTCTCGCTTGGGAAGTGCTGATCAGGCCAGCAGTTCGCGGACCATGGGGATCACCTTCGAGCCGTAGAGTTCCACCGCGCGCATCCGGGCGCTGATCGGTTGCGCGCCGGCCGAGTAGATGAGGTCGAACCGCCCGACGCCGAGGCTGCGGATGGCACGGGCCATCCGGCGGGCCACCGTCTCCGGTGAGCCGATGTAGAGGGAGCCGTTCTCCACTTCGGAGTCGAACTCCTGACGGCGGATCGGGGGCCAGCCCCGCAGTTTGCCGATCCGGTCCCGCATGATCCGGTAGTGCGGCCAGTAGATCTCCTTGGCCTGCTCGTCGGTGTCGGCGATGAAGCCCGGCGAGTGCATGCCGACCGGGTGCGCTGTGGTGCCGAGCTGATCGGCGGCCCGGCGGTACAGGTCGATGTAGGGCGCGAAGCGCTCGGGGGCGCCGCCGATGATGGCGAGCATGAGCGGCAGCCCGTACTGGGCGGTGCGGACGACCGACTGCGGCGAGCCACCCACACCGACCCAGGTGTCCAGGTGACCCGACTCGGTCTTCGGGAACACGTCGGCGTTCTCGAGCGGGGCACGCAGGGTGCCGTTCCAGGTGACCGGCTTCTCGTCGAGCAACTTGACGAACAGTTCGATCTTCTCCTCGAACAGCGTGTCGTAGTCGCGGAGGTCGTAGCCGAAGAGCGGGAACGACTCGGTGAACGAGCCGCGACCGAGGATGACCTCGGCTCGGCCGTTCGACAGCGCGTCCACTGTGGCGAAGCGCTGGAACACCCGTACCGGGTCGTCGGAACTCAGCACTGTCACGCCGGAGGCCAACCGGATCCGCGAGGTGCGGGTGGCGATTCCGGCCAGCACCGTCTCCGGTGTGGAGACCGAGTACTCGGGCCGGTGGTGCTCGCCCAGGGCGATGACGTCGACCCCGAGTTGGTCGGCGAGCACGGCCTCGTCGACGACCTGCCGGATCGCCGCCGCATGGGAGACGAGTTTGCCGTTGTCGTCCTCCGGTACGTCGCCGAACGTGTCCAGGCCGAACAGCAGATCAGACATGGTTGGGCTCCTTAGCCAGCAGCTCCCGGACCCGCGGCGCGACCTCACTGCCCAGCAGTTGGATGGTGCGCGCCCGTGCCTCGCGGGGCAGGTGCATGATGTCGTACTTCAGGTCGAAGCGGCTCAGTCGCAGGTCGCGAGCGACAGTGGCGATCTTCTGCGCCACCGTCTCGGGCGAACCGACGAAGAGCGCCCCGTGGTCGATTTCCGCCTCGTAGCGCGCGCGGTCCGGTTTGTAGAAGCCGCGTTCCGCAGCCAGGGCCGCCACCACCGGCTGCCAGTACCGCCACCACGTCTCCACCGCCTCCTCGTCGGTGTCTGCGACAAGGCCGAGTGAGTGCTGCCCGATTGGCTGCAGGGTATGCCCGAATTGTTCGAGCGCTCTGGTGTAGAGGTCGACGTGACCGGCGAAGCGCTGGGGCCGCCCGCCGATGATGGCGAGCATGAGCGGCAGTCCGTGCCGGGCGGCGCGGATCACCGAGTTCGGGCTTCCCCCGACACCGATCCAGGTCGGGATGCCGCCCGGCTGCATCCGTGGGTGCAGCCGCTGTGCGGCCAGTGGGCTTCGTACCGTGCCAGACCAGGTGACCGGTTCGTCCTGTTGAAGCCGCAGGAAGAGGTCCAGCTTCTCCTCGAACAACCGCTCGTAGTCGGCCAGGTCGTACCCGAACAGCGGAAACGACTCGGTTGCGGATGCCCGCCCAAGGACGATCTGAGCGCGGCCGTCGGAGACGGCGTCCAGCGTGGAGAACTCGTGGTAGAGCCGTACCGGGTCGTTGGTGCTGAGCACGGTGACCGAGGTGCCGAGGCGAATTCGCTCGGTCGCCGTCGCGACTGCCGCCAGCAGCACCGGTGTCGCCGAGTCGTTGTGGCCCTCGCGGTAGTGCTCACCGACGCTGAACACGTCGAGTCCGGCCGACTCGGCGAGCCGTGCCTCGTCCACGAGTAGCCGTACGGTCTCGGCGTCGCTCAGGACCCGGTCGCCGTCGGTGGCCACCTCCCCGAACGAGTTGAGCCCCAGCTCGAAGTCTGCAGCTGCCATCGTCTCCTCCTCGGTGCAATCCGCCGGCGACCCACGGGAGCGGTCCTACCGGTTGACGTGTCAATGATGCTAACTTGGTGATTGACACGTCAATTCCCGGGAGAGTGAGATGACGGAGGCCACACCCGGCGGGCGGGGCGGACGCCAACTTCCGACCGCCGACGAGCTACGAATCTGGCGGGACTTCATCGAGACGACGGCAGCGCTCGGCTCCCGGCTCGAGTCCCGCCTACAGGGCGACTCCTCGCTCTCGACCGGAGACTACGCAGTGCTCCTCGCTCTCAGTGAGGCTGAGGGCGAGACGATGCGGTCGTCCGAACTCGCCTCGCACATTGGGTGGGAGCGGAGCCGGCTCTCCCACCACCTCGGGCGGATGGAGCGGCGCGGCCTCATCCGCCGCCAGGAGTGCGCCACTGTTCCCCGCGGGGCGGAAGTGCTGCTCACGAAGGCCGGCGGCGAGGCGTTCAGGGGAGCCACCTTTCCCCACCTGCGCGCCATCCGGGAGTTCTTCGTCGACGCCCTCACGCCGGAGCAGATCGTCGCGGCCGGCGAGATCGCCACGGCGCTGCGAGCGCAGCTCGACACCCTGGGCAAGGGCTGACCGTCACAACGCGAACCTGGCCGAGGGTAACCAGCACACCTGAACCGTCCAGTCGGACCTTCTCCCGCTCATTCGCGGGAGGCTAGGCTTCGGCCCATGTCAGGGTGGCGGGGCCGGACGGCGGACGTGGTCCTGGTGCCCGCCGTGGGTCTGGTCGCCGTCGTGGGCCTGGTGGTGCAGTCGCGCGGCATCTCCACCGTCGCCGAGTGGGCGGCCCTGCTGGTGGTGCTGCTCTCCACCGGCGCGCTGTACGTCCGCCGCCGTCACCCGGTGCCGGTGGGCGTCGTGGCGCTGGCTGCCATCGGCGCGTACGGGGCGTTGCTGCACCGGCCCGGCCCGATCATGCTGGTGTTCGTCGTCGCGCTCTACACCGTCGTCGACGAGGGACATCTCGCGGTCGCCATCGGGCTCGGTCTCGCCTCGGTGATCGCCTTCGCCGTGGCGGACAGCTACAACCGCTCCCCGAACACCATGAACGGGGCGACGCTGCTGCACGCTGGTTGGCTCGTCGCGGTCATCGTCGGCGTGACCCGTAACCGCCGCGCCTACCTCGCTGAGGCGCAGGCCCGGGCGGTCGTCGCCGAGCAGCGAATGGAGGAGGAGGCCCGACGACGGGCCACCGAGGAGCGGCTGCGCATCGCCCGGGAGCTGCACGACGTACTCGGCCACCACCTGTCGTTGATCAACGTGCAGGCCAGCGCCGCGTTGCACCGACCCGATCCGGTCCGGTCCGAGCAGGCCCTCACCGCGATCAAACAGACCAGCAAGGAGACGTTGAGTGAGTTGCGCGCGACGCTGGGCGCACTGCGGCAGGCCCCGGCGGTCATGCCCGCACCCGGTCTGAACCGCCTCGGTGATCTGATCAGGACGGCCGCTCGGCCGGAGTTAAAGATCCGCACCGAGCTGGCCGAGACGCGGTCGCTACCGCCGGAGGTCGATCTGGCGGTGTATCGGATCGTTCAGGAGGCGCTCACCAACGTGGCGCGTCACGCACGTGCCACCACCGCCGTGGTCCGGGTCCGGCCCGATCACGACGACGTGCTCGTGGAGGTCGAGGACGACGGCACCGGTCAGCCGGGTTCGCCGGGCAGCGGGATCCTCGGAATGCGGGAGCGGGCCCTGGCACTCGGCGGTTCGTTGACCACTGGCGTCCAGCCGGACGGGGGCTTCCGGGTCCGCGCCCGGCTGCCGATGCGACCCGACCCGGCGCCGGTGGGGGAGCAGATGTGATCCGGCTGCTCCTCGTCGACGACCAGACCCTCGTACGCGCCGGCTTCCGGTCCATCCTCGACGGTGAGGACGGTCTCCAGGTCGTCGGCGAGGCTGCCGATGGATTCGAGGCGGTGCGGCTGGCCAAGCACCTGCGGCCCGATGTCGTCCTCATGGACATCCGGATGCCAGGGCTCGACGGCCTGGCCGCCACCGGTGAGATCGTCGCGCACTCCGACGCCCGCGTCATCATCCTGACAACGTTCGACCTGGACGATTACGTCTACGGCGCGTTGCGTGCCGGTGCCAGCGGCTTCCTGGTCAAGGACACCGAGCCAGCGGAGTTGATCCACGGAGTGCGGGTGGTGGCCCGGGGTGACGCGTTGATCGCGCCGTCGATCACCCGGCGGTTGATCGCCGAGTTCGCGGCCCGGGCCAGACATCCTGACCCCGGGCCGCGACTGAGCGTGCTCACCGAGCGGGAGCGTGAAGTGCTGACGCTGGTCGCCGCCGGCCTCTCCAACGACGAGATCGCGGCACGGTTGGTGCTGAGCCCGGCGACCGCCAAGACACATGTCAGCCGGATCATGACCAAGGTCCATGCCCGGGACCGAGCCCAGTTGGTGATCCTCGCCTATGAGTCCGGTCTGACCGTGCCGGGTTGGCTCGCTCGCTCCTGACTCAGCCCGCCAGGCGGCCGGTGCGGCGCGCGCGAACCAGGGCCAGCCCGCCGAGCACCACCGCGGCCAGTCCGACCGCGAGCGCCACATAGGCCCCGCCTAGCCCGTTGCCCGTGCCGATGCCACTGTCGGCGGTGGCCGCCACCAGCCCGCCGAGCGCCATACCGATCAGCCCCGTCGCCAGGGCCAGGACGGCTCCGAGGCTCCCCGAGCCGGTGCCGAGCCGACTGGCGGGGCGGGCCACTGCCAATCCTCCGATGATCGTGCCGGCCAGCCCCAGCAGGACGGCCACACTGGCCCCGAAACGCCCGGAACTCATGGATAGAGCAGCGGCTGCGGTTGGCTGGGCGGACACGTGCGCGGCTGCCGGTACGGCCAGCTCGATCCCGACGAGCGGGGCGGTTACGGCGGCGGCGAACAGGTGACGGACGGACATGGTGGATCCCCTCGGTCGCATGGCGATTACAGGTGGCAGCCTAGGAAGCAACCAGCTGGTGAGTCGTCATGCCGGAGTTGCCGATGGGCCTACCACCCGGGATGTACGCGTCCGGCACCTCGTACCGCCGCAGTTGTCCAGCGGGCACGAGGTGCGCGCTCACGCCACGTCGTCGTCATCCGATGCGGGCTCCAGCACCACCACTGTCGTCTCCGACGATCGCCGTGCCGCGTGGGCGTCGAAGTTCTTGTCGGCCGCGCGCCACCGTGGCCACAGGCGCGACCGTTCGTCGTCGGTGGCGACGCGACCGCGCACCAGCCGGCGCCCGTCGGCCAACTCGACGGACGCGTCCGGATGGGCCTGGAGGTTGAGCCACCAGGCGGGGGCACCCTCGCCCCACCCGTTCATCGCCACGCCGACCAGGTTCGGGCCGTCCTCGAAGTACGCGAGAATGACGCTGCGCTGCTGGCCGGTGCGGCGTCCGGTCGTGGTCAGTCGCAGCGTGCCCCACCGGTGCTCGCGTGGTCGCCACAGCCCGACCCGGCTGCCGCTGACCCGGTACAGGCCCCGGTGCACCGACCAGGCCAGCCGGATGAACCACCGCGGCGGAAGCCACGGCGCCTTCGTGTCCTGACCGTCCGACATGACGACCTCCTCCACCGACCAACGCTGATGGCCCGGGTGGCTGCTTCACACTGTCGCGACCGCCACTGTGGACCGGGATCCCCAAGTCTTGCGGCGCGAGCGCGACTCGCGTCGGGGTGTCCATGATCCGACCGAGGATCGAACCGATCGGTGGAAGCCCCGCGTCGGGGCGGGCGCGTTACCGCTGCCAGGTGTCGATGGCGCGTACGCCGTCGCGGACGACCCGGTCCAGGATGGCGGGGTTGCCGCTGGTGCCCTCCCACCCCTGGTCGTCGAAGACCGTCACCGCGCTGTCGACGCGGGCCACCGCGATCTGGCTGGACGCGGTGTCGCCGGTACGTTCGCCGTTCATGCTCGTCTCGGGCCACGTCCGGGTCAGCAGCAACGCCTCGTCGCCGACCCCGGGCAGCGCCTTACTCTTGACGGTGACGCGGTTTCCGGACTGGTCGTACGAGGGGCACGCCTGCACGGCGGTGCGGAGCCGGCTCAGGTAACCCGGGGCGCCGTCGCCGTCGAAGGTGAAGATGGTCTGGTGGATCATCCCCTGCGGCACGTTGCTGGAGGGCTCGCCGGCCTTCTGGTAGGTGACCGTCATCGCGGCGCTCGCGGTGACCTGCCGGCCGCCGGTGCCGAACTCGTTGCCGCACAGCTTCGGCAGCGCCTCCGCGACGGGCGTCGTTCGTCGCGGGGACTTCCGCAGTTCGGCGGGCAACTCGACGAAGGCCGAGGTCGGGATCGTCACCTGGGTGCTCGCGCTCGGCGATGGCGGATCTGTCGGGGGCACTGACGTCGACGTGGTGGCCGGTGCCGTGGTCGCCGGGGCAGAGCCGGGCGGATCCTCGGTGGCGGTGCAGGCAGCGGCGAGCGTGACAGCGCCGAGCAGCGGGAGCAGCGGGAGCAGCGCGAGCGCGCGTCGCGTACGGGTCACCGGCAGTGATGTGTACTGGCTCATCGTCACCCCTCGTCTGTCCCTGGGCAGTTCCCTGCCCGGTGTACAACGAAACGACCACGCCCCGGGCACCGACCGGACCACTGGAATCGAGGTGTCGTCGCGTCGGCCGGGCCGCTAGGCTGCCCCGCATGACCAGCGTGATCGCTCAGTGCACCGGACTGTCGTGTGACGTCCAGGTCGGTGCGGGGCGACGCCGGCGATCCGTCGCCCGCCCGCGCTGACCTGTTACCTGCGACCGGCGGATCGAGCCGCCGGTCGTTCGCTGGTCGTCCTCGGTCCGCCCGTATCTCCCCGTCAACGGCTCGCGTGACAGCGCGGGTCCGAGCGAGATCGGCGTACTCATGGATCTTGAAAAGTTGTTGTCCGACCGGCTGGCACCGGCGTTCGCGGCGGTGGCCGGCGGCCCGGTCGATCCGCTCGTGCGGCGGTCTCCGCGTGCGGACTTCCAGTCCGACGCGGCGCTGGCGCTGGCCCGGCGGCTCGGCCGCCCGCCGCGCGACATCGCCGCGGCGGTGCTGACGCACGCGGTGCTCGACGACGTCGGGGTGTCGGCGGAGGTCTCCGGGCCGGGCTTTCTCAATCTGACGGTTGCCGACCGGGCCCTGGCCGACATGGTCGCCGGGCTGGCCGGTGACGCCCGGCTCGGCGTGCCGTCGACGGCGACGCCGCAGACAGTGGTGGTCGACTACTCGGCCCCCAACGTGGCGAAGGAAATGCATGTCGGGCATCTCCGCTCCACAGTCATCGGCGACGCGGCGGTGCGGCTGCTGGACTGGCTCGGGCACCGGGTGGTGCGGGTCAACCACCTGGGTGACTGGGGGACACCGTTCGGCATGCTGATCGAGCACCTGATCGACCTCGGCGAGGCCGAAGCCGCGCAGAACCTGTCGATGGGGGACCTGGACACCTTCTACCGGGCGGCCCGGGTGAAGTTCGACGCCGACGAGGCGTTCCAGGAACGGTCGCGGCTGCGGGTGGTCGCGTTGCAGCGCGGTGACGAGCGGACCCGCCGGTTGTGGCGGCTGCTGGTGACGCAGTCGGAGCGGTACTTCCTGACCGTGTACGACCTGCTCGACGTGACGTTGTCCGGGGCTGACTTCCGGGGCGAGAGCGCCTACAACCATCTGCTCGCGGGCGTCGTCGACGACCTGGACCGGTTGGGGCTGCTGCTGCCCAGCGGTGGGGCCGAGTGCGTCTTTCCGCAGGGGTTCACCGGCCGGGACGGCGAGCCGCTGCCGCTGATCGTGCGTAAGAGCGACGGTGGGTACGGCTATCCGGCCACCGACCTGGCCGCGCTGCGGCAGCGCGTCGGCGAGCTGGGCGCCACCCGGCTGCTGTACGTCGTCGGCCTACCGCAGCGGCAGCACTTCGCGATGGTGTTCGCCGTCGCCGAGGCGGCCGGCTGGCTCTGCCCGCCGGCCCGGGCCGAGCACCTCGGCTTCGGGTCGATCCTCGGCGCCGACGGGCGGATGCTGCGCAGCCGGGCCGGTGAGTCGGTGAAGCTGGTCGGGCTGTTGGAGGAGGCGGTCGCCCGCGCCACCGAGCTGGCCCGGAGCAGGAACCCGGATCTGGACGCCGGGACCGCCGCCGAGATCGGCCGCGCGGTGGGCATCGGCGCCATCAAGTACGCCGACCTGTCCGTCGACCGGACCACTGACTACGTCCTGGACTGGGAACGGATGTTGGCGATGGACGGCAACACCGCTCCCTACCTTCAGTACGCGTACGCCCGGATCCGGTCCGTGCTGCGGCGGGCCGGGACCGCCGTGCGGCCGGACGCGCCCATCGTGGTGGCGCAGCCGGCGGAGCGTGCGCTCGCGGTCGAGCTGCTCGGCTTCGCCGCTGTGGTCGGCGAGCTGGAGCGGAGTCTCGAGTTTCATCAGCTCGCCGGTTACCTGCACCGAATCGCGACGGCGTTCAACGCGTTCTACGAGCGCTGCCCGGTGTTGCGCGCCACGGATGAGCTGCGGGAGAGCCGGCTGCTGCTGGCCGAGTTGACCGCCCGGGTCCTGCGGCAGGGGCTGCACCTGCTGGGCATCCGCACTGTGGAGCGGATGTGACGCGCCGGGCTGGGGGCCCGGTCAGCGGGCCCGCTTCGTCGCCCGCTTCCGGGGCGGCGTCAACAGGTCGGCGATCTGCGCGATCGCGGAGGGCACCAGGCGGTAGTACGCCCAGACCCCGCGCTTGTCGCGTTCGAGGAGGCCGGCCTCGGTGAGGATCCGGAGGTGATGACTCACCGTCGGCTGGGAGAGATTGAGCGCCGCGGTGAGGTCACTCACTGAGGCCTCACCTTCCGGCGCGGACTGGATCAGGCTGAGCAACCGGAGTCGCGCCGGATCGGCGAAGGCCTTCAGCACCCCCGCTAGCCGCTCGGCATCGGCCCGCTTGATGGGATCGCCGGTGAGCGGCGAGATCGCAGGCATGGCAGTTTTCGCAGTTCCCACGCCTGCAATAGTGACACCAACACCATCAATAAACCGGCAGATCCGGCACCAGCCCTCCGATGGCGTCCGGATGGCGCGACGGAACCACCGAACGTGAGTCGAACGGCGACGTCCGTGGCGGCACACGGGCCGTGTGGAGCTTCGGGAAGCTCC
>NZ_JBEZEH010000195.1:0-14013 GCF_040648775.1 Micromonospora sp. NPDC049089 | reverse complement strand
GCGACGGCGGCGGCGGGTGCGACTCAGGCCAGGTTCGACGACCGGGGGTACGCGTCGGTCGGGTCGGTGAGCACGTTCACCAGGTACGGCACTCCGGAGTCGAACGCCCGCTGGAGCGCCGGGCCCAGGTCGGCCGCCTTGGCGACCGTCTCCCCCGCACCGCCGAGCGCGCTGACCACCGTGTCGTACCGCAGCTCCGGCTGGAGGTCGGCGGCGACGTCGTAGCCGTACATGGCACGCATCGGGTGCTTCTCCAGCCCCCAGATGCCGTTGTTGCCGACGACGATCACCACCGGCAGCTTCTGGCGGACCAGCGACTCGACGTCCATCAGCGAGAAGCCCGCCGCGCCGTCGCCCATCAGCACGCAGATCTGCCGGTCCGGGTGGCTGACCCGGGCCCCCATCGCGTAACCCATGCCGGTGCCCAGGCAGCCGTACGGGCCCGGGTCCAGCCACGTGCCGGGCTGGGCCGGCTCCAGGTACCGCCCGGCGTACGACACGAAGTCGCCGCCGTCGCCGATGGTGATCGCGTCCGGGGCGAGCGCCCGACGCAGCTCGCCGTAGATCCGGGCCGGGCGGATCGGGTCGGTCTCGGCGGCCATCTCCGCGGCGTCCCGAGCCTTCGCCGCGTCCTCGGCCACCCGCAGGTCGGCGATCCAGTCGGAGTGGTCGGCCCGGTCACCGGAGTGATCGGCCAGCGCGGAGAGGATCAGGCGCAGGTCACCGGCGGGTGCGGCGGCCGGCTGCACGTGCGTCGCCCGCTGGCTGGGGGCGTCGACAATGTGCACCACCTTGGCGTCACCGAAGTCACCGAAGCTGAGCCGGAAGTCCAGCGGAGTGCCCACCACCACGACCACGTCGGCGCCGGAGAGCGCGGCCCGTCGGGCCTTGGCGAACGCCAGCGGGTGCTCCGGCGGGAGCGAGCCGCGACCCATGCCGTTGGTGAAGACCGGCACCTGCAACGCCTCGGCCGCCTCGCGCAGCGCGGCGACCGCGTCGCCCGCGTACACGTCGGAGCCGGCGATGATGACCGGCCGCTGCGCCCCGGCGATGAGCAACGCCGCGCGGCCGACCTCCTCCGGGTCCGGGGCGATCGGGTCGACACCCGTCACGGTGGGCAGCTCGGCCTCCGCGACCGAGAAGACCGTCTCCAGCGGGAAGTCGAGGAAGGCCGGGCCCCGGTGCGGGGTGAGCGCGGCGTTCAGCGCCGCACCCACAGCACGCGGGATGTCGTCGGTGCTGAACACCGTCTCGGCGTGCTTGGTGACCGGGGCGACCAGCGGCAGGTGGTCCATCTCCTGGAGGCTGCCCGAGCCCCAGCGGAACGCGGGCGCACGCCCGCCGAGCACCAGCACCGGCGAGGCGTTGAAGAACGCGCTGGTCATGCCGGAGATGCCGTTGGTGACACCGGGCCCTGCGGTGAGCACGGCGAGGCCGGGGCGGCGCTGGAGCTTGGCCACGGCCTCGGCGGCGAAGACCGCGGACTGCTCGTGCCGGACGTCGTAGATCGGGAAGTCGGTCTTGTACGCGGCGTCGTAGAGCGGGAAGACGTGCCCGCCGGACAGCGTGAACATCTCCCGTACGCCGTGCGCGCGTAGTGCCGCGAGCGCCAACTCGCCGCCGTGACCCTCGATCCGCTCCGTCATCCGCCGCTCCCCTTCGTTCCTTGTGACCGACGCCCCACGCTACTGGCCGGTAGGAACAATGTGAACTGTTCTCGACTAATAGTCAGCGGCCGGTGAAGCCCGGCTTGCGCTTCTCGACGAAGGCCGCCATGCCCTCGCGCCGGTCGTCGGTGGCGAACAGCGCCGCGAAGAGCTGGCTCTCCCAGGCGAGGCCCGAGTTCAGGTCCATGTCCAGGCCGCCGTCGACCGCCAGCTTCGCCGCCCGCAGCGCCTGCACCGGGCCCGTCAGGTACGGCTTCACGTAGGCGACAGCGGCCTCGTAGACCTCGGCGGCCGGGACCACCCGGTCGGCCAGGCCGATCCGCAGGGCCTCCTCGGCGTCGACCATCCGGCCCGTCATGATCAGATCCTTGGCGCGGGCCGGGCCGACCAGGCGGGCCAGCCGCTGGGTGCCGCCGGCACCCGGGATGATGCCGAGCTTGATCTCCGGCTGGCCGAGCTTGGCGTCCTCGGCGACGATCCGCCAGTCACAGGCCAACGCCAGCTCACAGCCGCCACCGAGGGCGTACCCGGTGATCGCGGCGACCACCGGCTTGGGGATCCGGGCGATCGCGCCGAGCGCGCTGGACAGGTTCGCCGCCCGGTCGGCCATGTCCACGTAGGACATGTCAGCCATCTGCTTGATGTCGGCGCCGGCGGCGAAGACCTTCTCCCCGCCGTACACGATGACCGCGTGGACCTCGGGATCGGCGGTGGCCGCCGTCGCAGCGGCGCGCAACTCCTCCTGCACCTGGGTGTTGAGCGCGTTCATCGGCGGCCGCTCCAGCCGGATCGTGCCGATGCCGTCAGTGGTCTCCAGCCGAACGAACTCGCCCACGCTGCCCTCACTTCCTCGTCGAAGTCGCGTGCCAACCTTACGACCCGGCTCGTTTGGGTAAGTAGTGTGGTGTCAGCCCCGTGGGCGGGAGTCCAGCCATGATCACGTATTACGACGACAGGTCGGTGCAGGTCACCTCCACCACCCTTCGCGTGGACGGTCGCAGCTACAAGCTGGCCGACATCACCATGATCTGGCACCGCCGGGGCACCCGCTCCTGGCGTGTGCTGGTGGGGCGGGGCGCGCTCGGCGCTGCGCTCGCCGGCCCGCTGGTCGCGGCGGTGCTCGGCATCGGCGTGGCCGTCTGGCTGCACCGCTCCCCCACCGTGACGATCGCGATCGTCGGCGCGTCGGTGCTGGTCGGCCTGGCCGTCGGGCCGGTCGCCGACTTCCTCTTCGAACACCTGGACCGCTCGTACGCCCGGGGCAGCCGCCAACTGGAGATCTGGGCCCGTTGGCGGGGCCAGCCGGTGCGTCTGCTGCACACCGGTGACGCGCTGCGCTTCGGGCAGATCTACCGGGCGGTGCAACGCGCGGTGGAGCACAGCCAGCCGGCCCACCCCGTCACGCGCCGCTAGCCAGTCTGTCCCGTTTGAGGCACGGGCACGGCGGACCGCACGGGCACGGGCACGGCCGGACTCGGCGAGGTTTGCCCCCCGGTGGTTAGGCTTAGTGATGACCCTCTATTACCGGGACGACACGGTGCAGGTGACCTCCGAGTCGATCCGGGCGGGTGGTCACGTGATCGCCCTGTCCGACGTGACGTTCGTCTGGCACGCACGGGGGCAGAAAACCCTCGCCGTACGCGGCCGTGTGCTGGGGCGCGGTGTCCTGGTCCTGCTGCTCTCGCTGCCGCCGCTGGTCGCCGTGGTCTGCGTGCTGTCGTTGGCCTGGTCGGCTCAGGATCGAGGCAACTGGCAGCTGGCGCTGATCATCCTGGCCGCCTGCGCGGCGGGGGCGCTCGCGCTGGCACCGTTCCTGGAGATTCCCCTCGGCTGGCTGGACCGCTCCTACGAGCGCGGCAGCCACGTGCACGAGTTGTGGGTGCAGCACCACGGCCGGGAGGACCTGCTGGTGCGCACCCCGGACGCGCTACGGTTCGGGCAGATCTACCGGGCCGTGCAGCGCGCCGTCGAACAACAGGGGGACCACCGATGACCACCCGCCGCCGCGAGGCCGTCGCCCTGGCCGGCCTGCTCGCGACGGCCGGCGTCACCCATCTGGTACGCCCCGGCGTCTACGACCCGATCGTGCCGCGTGCGCTGCCCGGACCGCCCCGTTTCTGGACGTACGCCAGCGGGGTCGCCGAACTGGTGGTGGCTGCGGCTGTCGCGAACCCGGCCACCCGGCGGGCCGGTGGCCGGGCAGCCGCCGCCCTCTTCGTCGCCGTCCTACCGGCGAACGTCAAGATGGCCGTGGACTGGCGGCGCCGACGCCCGGCACAGCGGGCCATCGCGTACGGCCGGGTGCCGTTGCAGGTGCCGCTGATCTGGTGGGCGCTGCGGGTGGCCCGCGCCGACACCGCCGGTCGACAGTCACGCTGACCTGCTCCGACGGGCGGTTGTGGCACGGCCGACGCACACTTGACCCCATGGCGATTCCCCTCCCCACCCCGACTGCGGTGGTCGGTCTGACCCGCTACGCCCTCGACCAGGCGCTCGGCTCGGCCGCCTCGATGGCCGCCGTGCCCGCCCGCGCGTTCGCCGTGCTCGACGGGGTGGAGCAGCTGCTGGCCCGGATCAACGGCGTGGTCGACCGGATCGAGACGACCCTGGATCGGACCGACCAGGTGCTCACCGACGCCGAGGGCGCGGTTCGCGAGGTGGCCGTCATCAGCGCCGCCGCGACCACCGCCATCGACACGGCCACCGAGGTGGCAACGGCCGCCGCCGCTGTGGTCGCCGAGGCCGACCGGGTCTCTCGGACGGCGGCCACGGTGGTCGCCGCAGCCGACCGTGTCGCGAACCGCGCCTCCACCACTGTGGGTACCGCGACGGAGGCCGCCGCCACCGCGGCCGAGTTGCTGGCGGCGTACGAGCCGGCGCTGCGCCGGGCCGCACCGATGGCCGAGCGGTTCGTCGGGGAGCTGAGCCATGAGGAGATCACCGCTGCGATCCATTTGATCGACGAGCTGCCCAAGCTCCGGGAGCATCTGACGGCGGACATCCTGCCGATCCTGGCCACGCTGGACCGGGTCGGCCCGGACCTGCACGACCTGCTCGACGTCACCCGTGACCTCAAGCTCGCCGTGGCCGGCATCCCCGGGCTGGGCATGCTGCGCCGCCGCGGCGAGAAGCTCGCCGACGAGCCGGTGGGGTGAACGCCGGCCCGCCCGTGCCGTGGATCAGCAGTCGCAGGTGATCGTCGTGGCGGGCGCGGTGAGGTCATCGACCGGTCGTCGGGTCAGCCCGGCCTCCGTCACCACCGGCAGCCCCTCCCTGACCCAGTATTCGAACCCGCCGAGCATCTCCTTCACGGGATGGCCCAGCTGGGCGAACTCCAGCGCCGCCCGGGTCGCGCCGTTGCAGCCGGGACCCCAGCAGTAGGTCACGACCGCCGACCCCGGCGGGATCAGATCCGCCGCCCGGGTCGCGATCTCAGCGGTGGGCAGGTGCACCGCGCCGGGGAGGTGCCCCTGCGCCCAGGCGGCCGCGCCTCGGGAGTCGACGACCACCAGACCCGGGGTACGTGCCGACAGGTCGGCGTGCACATCACTGACGTCGGTCTCGACGCTGAGCCGATTGCGGAACCAGGCGGCGGCGGTGGCCGGATCGGGCTGCGGAACGGCGAAGGTGAAGGTCATGCACCGATCCTCGCCGGGGCCCGACCACGGGACGAGTGGCGGGAACGACATCCTGCGCTAACATCCCGCCATGCCGATCCCGACGGCCACCACGACCGGTCCGCGCCCGCTCCCCGCGCCTCGACGACCGGCGGCCGCGCACCGGGTCGCCGTGCTCGCGTACCCGGGGATGTCGGTGTTCGAGACCGGGATCGTGACCGAGGTGTTCGGACTGGCCCGGCCCGAATTCGACGTCGACTGGTACGACCTCGTGGTCTGCGCCGAGCGGCCGGGGCCGGTGCCGGTGGTCGGCGGGGCGAGCCTGCACACCCCGTACGGCCTGGCCGAGCTGGCGGCGGCGCGGACGGTGATCGTGCCCGGCGTACCGGACGTGACCGCTGACCCGTCGCCCGAGCTGGTGACCGCGCTGGGTGAGGCGCACCGGCGCGGGGCCCGGATCATGTCGATCTGCTCGGGCGCGTTCGCGCTGGCGGGGGCGGGCCTCCTGGACGGCCGCCGGGCCACTACCCACTGGCGGTACGCGGAGCTGCTGGCGCGGCGCTACCCACTGGTCGAGGTGGACCCGGACGTGCTCTACCTCGATGACGGCGACCTGCTCACCAGTGCCGGCAGCGCAGCCGGGCTGGACCTCTGCGTACACGTGATCCGGCGTGATCACGGCGCGGCGATCGCCAACGCGGTCGCCCGACGACTGGTGATCCCGCCGCACCGCGACGGCGGGCAGGCCCAGTTCGTCGAGGCGCCGGTGCCCGCCGACCCGGCCGACGACCGGATCGCGGTCAGCCTCGACTGGGCACTCGCCCACCTCGCCGAGCCGCTGAGCGTCGCCCAGCTCGCCGACCGGGCGCACATGTCGTCCCGCACGTACCTGCGGCATTTCGCCCGAGCCACCGGCACCAGCCCGATCCGTTGGCTGGTCGAGCAGCGGGTCCGCGCCAGCCTGGCACTGCTGGAGGAGACCGACGCCGCTGTCGAGCAGGTCGCCCGCGCCGTGGGCTTCGACACCCCGGCGACCTACCGCCACCACTTCGGCCGGGTCATGCTGACCTCACCGTCGGCGTACCGCCGGGCCTTTCGCACCGGCGTCGGCGAGCGGGCGTGACACGCCGCGACCGTCGGGCCGGCTCGGTGCGCGAGCAACGGGGTCAGGCCGGCGCGTACAGCTCGTCGATCTCGGCGCGTTGCGGCAGCGCCACCGAGGCGCCGAGCTTGCGGACGCAGGCAGCGCCGGCCGCCGACGCCCAGCGCACCGCGTCGACCAGGTCGCGCCCTTCGCCCCAGCCGACGGCCAGCGCGGCGGTGAACGCGTCACCGGCGGCGGTGGAGTCGACCACGTCGACCCGTACCGCCGGCACGTGCACCTCGGTGCCGTCCCGGTCGACGTACCAGGCGCCCTCCCCGCCGAGAGTGAGCACGGCCCGGGGAGTCAGGTCGAGCAGCGCGCGCGGCTCCTCCCGACCCCGGCCGGCGAGCGCCTGCGCCTCGCCCTCGTTGACGACCAGCAGGTCCACGGCGGCGAGCAGCTCGGGTGGGAGGTCCCGCGCCGGGGCGGCGTTCAGGATGACCCTGGTGCCGGCCTCGCGGGCGGCCACCGCGGCGGCAGTCACGGTCTGCACCGGGATCTCCAGTTGCGCGACCAGGACGTCCGCCGTACGGACGGTGGTCAGCTCCTCCTCGCTGAGGCCGACCAGGGCGTCGTTCGCGCCGGGGGTGACCACGATGGCGTTGTCCCCCTGGGCGTTGACCATGACCAGCGCCACTCCCGAGGTGCCGTAGACCACGCGAAGCTGACTGGTGTCCACACCGGCCGCTGTGATGCGGGCCTTGAGGGTGACGCCGAAAGCGTCCGAGCCGATCGCGCCGAGGAAGGCACAGGAGGCGCCGGCGCGGGCCGCGGCCACGGCCTGGTTGGCGCCCTTGCCGCCGGGCACCATCACGAAGTCGGTGCCGAGCATGGTCTCGCCCTGACGAGGCAGCGCGGGTGCCATCGCGACCAGGTCCATGTTGGCGCTGCCCACCACGGCGATCCGGGTCTGCGGCACGGCCGTCTCCGCCTGTCCGGCGATCAGGCGGCGCGGGCGGTGAAGCGGTCGCCCGACCGCTCGACGACGAGTGGCAGCCCGAAGGTCTTGGAGAGGTTGTCACCGGTCAGCGTCTCGGCGAGCAGGCCCTGGGCGACCACCCCGCCCTCGCGCAGGAGCATCGCGTGGGTGAACCCGGGCGGGATCTCCTCGACGTGGTGGGTGACCAGCACCATCGCCGGGGCGTCCGGGTCGTACGCCAGCTCGGCCAGTCGGGCGACCAGGTCTTCCCGACCGCCCAGGTCGAGCCCGGCGGCGGGCTCGTCGAGCAGCAGCAGCTCCGGGTCGGTCATCAGGGCACGGGCGATCTGCACCCGCTTGCGCTCACCCTCGGAGAGAGTGCCGTAGCGGCGTTCGGCGAGACCACCGACGCCGAGTTGACTCAGTAGTGCCCGCGCCCGCGCCTCGTCGCCACGGTCGTAGTTCTCCCGCCAACGGCCGACCACCGACCAGGCGGCGGTCACCACCACGTCGCTGACCCGCTCGTCGGCGGGCAGCCGCTCGGCGATCGCGGCGGTGGTGAGCCCGATCCGGGTACGCAGCTCGTTGACGTCGGTGCGGCCGATCCGCTCGCCGAGCACGTGCGCGACACCAGTGGTGGGGTGCAGGCGACCGGCGGCAAGGTTGAGCAGTGTGGTCTTGCCGGCGCCGTTGGAGCCGAGGACGACCCACCGCTCGTCCAACTCGACACGCCAGGTCAGGTCCTCGAGGAGGGCGGTGCCGGAGCGGCGCACGCCGACGCCGTCGAGGCTGACCACCAGATCCGGGTTCACCGCACCATCCAACCACGCAGCGCCGGGGTGCCCCCCATGGGCGGCACCTCAGCCATAGGGTGAAGCGCCGTGTCATTGATCACCAAGCCCGAAGGACGACCCATGCCCAGCCGACGTACGGAGCTGCGCAGATGAGCGCGGTCATCGAGATCGAGGGTCTACGCAAGAGCTTCCGCAGCCTGCGCAGCGGCCGACGGGTGGCGGTGGACGGGTTCGACCTGCTGGTCGAGGCGGGCCAGGTCCACGGCTTCCTGGGCCCCAACGGCTCGGGCAAGACCACCACCCTGCGGGCCCTGCTCGGGCTGGTACGCGCCGACAGCGGCCGAATGATGGTGCTCGGCGAACCGTCGCCGGAGTTGCTGCCCCGGGTGGCGGGTCAGGTCGGCGCCATCGTGGAGAGCCCGCAGTTCTTCGGCAACTTCACCGGCTACCGGACGCTGCGGCTGTTGGCCCGCGCCGGTGGTGTGCCGGTCTCGCGGGTGGACGAGGTGCTGGATCTGGTGGGCCTGCACGACCGGGGCGATGAGCGGGTGAAGGGCTACTCGCTGGGCATGAAGCAGCGTCTGGCGGTGGCGTCCGCGCTGTTGAAGGACCCGCGTCTGCTCATCCTGGACGAGCCGGCGAACGGGCTGGACCCGGCGGGCATCCGGGAGATGCGGGACCTGATGCGGTCGCTGGCGGCCAACGGGGTGACAGTGCTGGTGTCCAGTCACATCCTGGGCGAGATCCAGCTGATCTGCGACCACGTCACGATCATCTCCCGGGGGCGGCGGGTCGCGACCGGTCGGGTGGACGAGGTGCTGGCGGGCCACGACCGGCACGAGTTCCTGGTCCGGGTGGCCGAACCGGAGCGGGCCGTCGAGCTGCTGCACGCGGCCGACCTGACGGCGGTGCTGGACGGCGGAGCGTTGGTGGTGAGCGGGGTGAGCGACCCGACGGCGATCAGCCGGGTGCTCGGTGAGCAGGGTCTGTGGGTGGGCGAGCTGACGCCGCTGCGGCCGGATCTGGAGAGCGTCTTCCTGGAGCTGACCGGGGCGTACGAGCATCCGTCGGTGCCCCGGCAGGTCGGCGACCCGGCGCTGCCGCAGGACGAAGCTGTGATCGACCTCGATCGGGGAGTGGACGCGTGAACCTGGTGCGTGCCGAGTTGGAGCGACTGTCCGCGCGTCGCTTCGTGCAGCTCATGGTCGTCCTGTTGGCGTTGGCGTTCGCCGTCACGGCGGCGACCACCCTTGCCGGCTCCCACAAACCGAGCGTCAGTGAGTTGAACTCGGCGCGGACGCAGGCCGCCGAGGCGCGGCGTGACCTGGAGGCCACCCACCAGGAGTGCCTGGCCCGCCAGGACGGCACCTCGACCTCCGATTCGGACAGGTACTTCCCCAGCGACTGCTCCGAGATCGACCCGATCCGGCAGGACCGGCTGCCGATCGCCGCCGACTTCCTGCCGGGTGTGTTCACCTTCGCCGAGCAGGCCGAACCGCTGCTGTACTTCCTCATCGCGTTCCTGGTGTTGTTCGGGTTCCTGGTCGGCGCCTCCTACATCGGCGCGGACCTGACCTCGGGCGGGGTGGTGAACCTGCTGCTCTGGCGACCGCGCCGGTTGACGGTGCTCGCGACCAAGCTGGGCACCCTGCTCGGCGCGGTGCTGGTCCTGGCCCTGCTGGCGTCGGTGGTCTATCTCGCCACGTTCTGGGTGATCGGGCAGGCTTTCGGGTTGCCGGGCCGGCTGGACGGCGACTTCTGGCGCTCACTCGGCGCGGTGCACGGCCGTGGCCTGGTGCTGGTGCTGCTGGCCTCCGCGCTGGGCTTCGCGATCGCCACGCTGGGTCGGCACACGTCCGCGGCGCTCGGCGCGCTCGCCGCGTACGCGGTGGTCTGGGAGTTGGGTGGCCGAGTGGTCCTGGAGATCATCGACGCGCGGAAGTCGGACCTGTTCATGCTGTCCAGTCACATCGGGGCGTGGCTCAACGGCGAGGCGCGGTTCTATGACGAACAGGTCTGCCGGGGCAGCGGCCAACTCCCCTACTGCGACGGTTTCTACACGGTGACCTGGCTGCCGGCGCTGTTGGTGCTGCTGGCGATCACCGGCGGTCTGACCGCGGCGGCGTTCGCCGTGTTCCGTCGCCGCGACCTGATCTGAGTCGAGGCCGTCGGGTCGCCCCGGTCCGGGCGGCCCGACGGAACGGCCGAGCCGACGCCTGGCAGGAGCTTGCAAGCTGCGGGCGTGCGGTGAAATATTCCTTCACATGACCGCCGCAGCGGGCTCAGCCGACGGTGGAGCCGAACACCTCGTCGCGTACGGCGTTCAGGGCGGTGCGCAGCGCGCCGTGCAGGATCGGCTCCTCGGTCAACCCGGTCGGCACCACTCGTGGCTGGACCAGGGTGATCGCGGCGACCTCCTGCTGCACCCGGTCGGCGAGCGCCGCGCCACCGGCCTGGCCCACCTCGCCGGCGAGCACGACCAGCGGCGGGTCCAGCACCACGCAGGTGCTGGCCACGCCGAGCGCGAGCCGACGGGCCAGTTCGTCGAGCATCGGGCCGCCGTCAGCGCCGGCCGCGACGGCCGCGCGGACCGCCTCGGCGGCGTCGGCGTCCGGGTAGCCGTGCTCGCGGGCCACCGCGCGCACCGAGTCCGCACCGATCAGCTGCTGGAAGGCCGGCTTGGCGCGACGCGAGACGTCGCGCGGGATGGGCGCGCCGGGCACCGGAAGGTAGCCGATCTCGCCAGCGGCACCGCTGCTGCCGTGGTGCAACCGCCCGCCCAGCATGATCGCCAGGCCGACGCCGGCGCCCACCCAGACCAGCACGAAGTCCGACAGCCCCCGCGCCGCGCCGGACTGCGCCTCGGCCACGGCGGCCAGGTTGACGTCGTTCTCGAAGACCACAGGTGTGTGCAGGTCGTCCCGCAACGCGGCGAGCAGACCGCTGTGCCAGCGCGGCAGGTTGAAGGCGAAGGTGATGTCGCCGGTGCCGGGGTCGACCAGGCCCGGTGTGCCGAGCACGATCCGTCGTACGCTGCTCAGCTGCGCCTGGGCGCTGCTCGCCGCCTGCACGACGGCGTTGTGCACCACGCCCACCGGGTCGTCGGTGTCCCGGGTCGACTGCTCCACCCGGCCGATGACCGCGCCGGTGATGTCGGCGCACGCGGCCACCACCCGGTCCGGCCCGACGTCCACGCCGACGACGTGCGCGCTGCTCGGGCGGACGGCGTAGAGCTGGGCGTTCGGCCCCCGCCCGCCGGCCTGCTCGCCGACCCGCGCGACGAGGCCGCGCTCCTCCAACCGCTCGACAAGTTGCGAGGCGGTGACCTTCGACAGACCGGTCAGCTCGCCGAGTCGAGCCCGGGTCAGCGGGCCGCGTTCGAGGAGCAGTTCCAGCGCGGCACGGTCGTTGAGCGCCCGCAACAGACGGGGGGTGCCGGGCAGCCGGGTCGCACTCATGACACGTCCTCTAGTTTTAGTAAACTTTGCTAACTGTAAACCGACCTGCGAACGGGTAGCCGTAGCGTAACGGTCACCCGACGGTGGGACGCTCGGCCGAGTCGGCAGGGCCACGACCACCACCGGTACGACGTTTCGTACCCGCGGGGGCACCGAAGGGGGAAACACGTGGGGTTGGATCCAGGACTGCGCCGGCTGGCGTTGGGCACGCTGCTGGCCGCGTACCCGGGACCGGTTCCGCCGGACTGGGCGGTCGACCTACTGGCCGACGGGCTGGCCGGGCACACCCTGTTCGGCACCAACGTGCACGACCCCGCGCAGGTGGCGGCGAGCACCGCCGCACTGCGCACCGGTCGACCCGACGCGCTGATCGCGATCGACGAGGAGGGTGGCGACGTGACCCGGCTGGCGCACGCCACCGGCAGCCCGTACCCCGGCAACGCCGCCCTGGGTGCGATCGGCGACGTGGCCCTCACCCGACGGGTCTACCAGTCGATCGGCGCCGAACTGGCAGCGCTCGGCATCACCGTCAACCTCGCCCCCACTGTCGACGTCAACACCGCCGACGACAACCCGGTGATCGGCACCCGGTCCTTCGGCGCGGATCCGGTGCGGGTGGCCGCCCACTCGGCCGCCGCCGTGGCCGGGTTGCAGGCCGCCGGCGTGGCCGCCTGCGCCAAGCACTTCCCCGGGCACGGTGCCACTGTCACCGACTCCCACCACGAACTGCCCACAGTGGATGCTCCGCTGAGCCTGCTCCGCCAGCGGGACCTGCCGCCGTTCGCGGCCATCGTCGCCGCCGGGGCGCGCGCCGTGATGACCGCCCACATCCGGGTTCCGGCGCTCACCGGCGCCGACCCGGCCACCTTCAGCCGAGCCGTCCTGGTCGACCTGTTGCGCACCGAGTACGGCTTCACCGGCACCGTCATCACCGACGCGCTGGAGATGAAGGGTGCCGCGGTGGCGGCCGGTGGGGTCGGGCCGGCTGCGGTCCGGGCCCTGAGCGCGGGCGCCGACCTGCTCTGCATCGGCGCGAAGGTCGACGCCGAGCTGGTCGAGCGGGTGGCCGCCGAGATCGTCGACGCGCTCGCCGACGGCCGGCTGGCGAGGCCGCGGGTCGAGGAGGCGGCCGGCCGCGCCGCCAATCTCGCCGCCTGGACCCGGGCCGCCAGCGGGTCACCGGTCACCGGCGACACCGAGCTGGGGTACGCGGCAGCGCGCCGAGCGGTCCGGGTGGACGGCCTGCTCACCGGCCTGGACCAGCCACTTGTGGTGCAACTGCACACCGAGTCGACGATCGCCGAGGGGCGGGTTCCGTGGGGCCTCGGTCCGCACCTGGACGGGGTGTCGGAGATCCGGGTGATCGCCACCGAAACCGACCCGGCCACGCTGCGCGGACTGGCGGGCGACCGTCCCATCGTCCTGGTCGGACGACACCTGCACCGGCTGCCCGGCGGCCCGGACCTGATCGCCGACCTGGCGGCCCAGCACCCCGTGACAGTGGTGGAGATGGGCTGGCCGGCACAGTGGCGGCCCGTTGGCGTCCGCGCCTTCGTTACCACCTACGGCGCGAGCCACGCCAACGGTCGCGCGGCGGCCGAGGTGCTCGGCCTGGCCGGCTGAGCCACGGCGCTCTCCGGCCGGGCTGAAAAGCTCGGCCGGATGGCGCGCTCCGGCACCGCACCGAAGTGTCCACAGTCACTGGTCGCCACTTCTTGAACATGTTCAACATCGGCCCTAGTCTGATGACGTCGGTAGTTGAACACGTTCAAGAAGGGCGTCCACATGGACATCAAGGTCTGGATGTACGTGATCTACCTCGCGGTCAGCGTCGGCCTGACCATCTGGGTGGCTCGAGCACTGTCCCGCAACGGGCAGGTCTTCCTGGAGGAGGTGTTCGCCGAGGAACGACTCGCCCGGGCCGTCAACAGCCTCCTGGTGGTCGGCTTCTACCTGCTCAACCTCGGCTACGTCACGGTGGCGATGAAGCACCCCGACCCGGTCGATTCGACCAGCCAGGCCATGGAGGAGCTGTCTCTCAAGATCGGCTTGGTGCTGCTGGTGCTCGGCGCGCTGCACTTCTTCAACGTCTTCGCGCTCGGCCGCTACCGCCGGAACCGACTCCGCCAACTCGCCACCCACCCCCCGCTCGCCCCGATCGGCCGACTCCCCATGCCGTCCGCCCCTCCCGGATCGCAGTTGGTCGGCGCGTACCCGGGCGGACCACAGCCGACCGGTGCACACCCGGCAGGACCCCCGCCGGCTGGCCCGCAACCGGGCGTCGGCCCGACGAACAACCCACAAGCCCGATGACCGCGCCCCCGACCGGTGGCGGCGGTCGGCTCCCGGATCCCCCCGGGCGCGGGGGGGGTGGGGTGCGGGGGGTGGGCGTGCTGTTGGACGCCGCCGGCCGG
>NZ_JBEZEH010000194.1:0-14042 GCF_040648775.1 Micromonospora sp. NPDC049089 | reverse complement strand
GGTGCCGATGGCGACCCGGGGAACGATCATGATCAGAGGGTACGCGTCAACCGGCCGCGGCAAGCAGATGCTCGGCCAGAGCCAGGTCGAACGGCCGGGTGATTTTCAGTGCGTACTCCGAGCCGGGCACGCAGCTCACCGCGACGCCCTGCTTCTCAACCAGTCCGGCGTCGTCGGTGAGGGAGTCACCGGCGGCGGCGTGGGCGGCGCTGAGCACGACCCGACGGAAACCCTGCGGGGTCTGCACCGCGCGCAGTGCGGAACGGTCGACGGTGCCGAGCACCACCTCGTCGGCACCGACTTCCTTGATCGTGTCGACGACCGGCAGGACCGGGATCACCGCGTCGCACCCGCCTCGTACCGCCGCCGCGACGGATTCGACCAGCTCAGGCGGGGTGAGCGCCCGGGCGGCATCGTGCACCAGGACGATCGTCGGACCGGGGGGCACCGCGGCCAGCGCGGCGGCCACCGACGCCTGCCGTTCGGCACCACCGGGCACCACGGTCACCGGGGCGACCGGGGCCAACAGCTCGCGGACGGCCTGCACCTCGGCGGCCGGCGCGGCCACCACGATGGTGTGCACCGACGGCGCGGCGGCCAGTCGACGCACGGCGTGCACCAGCAGCGGTTCACCGGCGAGCAGGCGCAGCGCCTTGGGTCGGCCGGGGCCGAGCCGTACGCCGGCACCCGCCGCAGGCACGAGGACCGCGACGTCACCGCGCGGATTGAGCTGCGCGGTCACGTCGCGGTCCTCGGTGGTTTCTTCACTACGAAGTGGGTACGACGATGCTGTGCGGACTAGGCCTCGGTGAGGACCTTGTCGAGCAGCGTCTCCGCCTCGTCCTTGGTGCTCTTCTCGGCCAGCGCGACCTCGCCGACGAGAATGTCACGGGCCTTGGCGAGCATCCGCTTCTCGCCCGCAGAGAGGCCCCGCTCCCGCTCCCGGCGCCACAGGTCACGCACGACCTCGGCGACCTTCAGCGGGTTGCCGGAAGCCAGCTTTTCCAGATTGGCCTTGTAACGCCGCGACCAGTTGGTCGGCTCCTCGGTGTGCGGAGCCCGCAGAACGTCGAAGACCTTACCGAGGCCTTCTTCGCCGACCACCTCGCGCACACCCACGATCTCGGCGTTCTCGGCCGGCACCCGGACCGTCAGGTCACCCTGCGCGACCCTCAGGACGAGGTATTTCTTAGGCTCGCCCTTGATGACCCGAGTCTCGATTGCCTCGATGAGTGCGGCCCCGTGGTGGGGGTAAACAACGGTCTCGCCGACACTGAAAACCATAGGTTCGAAACCCCTTTCGCTGTGTCTAGGGTAACACGGTCAGGCACTGATGTCTCTCCGATGTCCTGACCATTGGCGCAGCTCAGGGGCCCTGTGAGAGGTCTTGCTTCAGCTTGACAGGCGGTCAAACCGATGGTTCGAACACGCTCCGTAACGGGCAAATGACTGCCCGGTACGGGTGAACAGAACGTCGAGATCAAGGGCTATGCGCTCCTCCCATGGTAGCCCGGCCAGCAGGACCGCGCCCAGATGTAGCGCGAGGAGCCCCTGGTGCGGGACCCTGGAGACCGAGCCGCACTCAGCTCTCGAGACGCTTCCAGGGGGTCCGATGGGCAAGCCGGACGCAGAGGGTCACGGGCCAGCCGACGGCCTGCCCGGCCTACCGCCCGAATGGGGCCGCGTGGTGGTTCCCGACGACGCCTCCGCACTGGCCGCCGAGGCCGCTCAGATCCGCCGTGAGCTGCGCCGGGCCGACGGCCTCTCGGGCGGTCACCGGGCCCTGGGCCTACCGCTGGCGGTGCTGTTGGTGGCGGTCCTCACCACGCTGGCCGGCCTGCTGGCGGTCACCTGGCCACGCGCCAACCGCGAAGCCGACCGGCCGACCCCGGCCCCCTACTCGCCACCCGGGACCCTCGTCGGGCGGGCGCTGCCCGCACTGGACCTGGTCAGCGCGGACGACGAGCCCGTGCCACTGCGCGGCCTGCTACCCGCCATGATCATCCTGCTGGACGCCTGCCGCTGCCCGGACCGGGTCACCGACGCCCTGGCGGCCGCTCCCGCCGGCGTCTCCGTAATCACCGTCACCGGAGGGCGGACGGCGCCAGCCGGGCCCACCATCGAGCGGCAGGCTCGCGCCCTGGCCGACCCCGCCGGGGGCCTGCGTTCTTTCCTGGGCCAGCCGGCCCGCTCCGGCGCCGCGACCGCCCTGCTCGTCGACCGGGCCGGCATCGTGACCCGGGTGCTGCCCGAGATGGGCACCAGCGACTCCTACCGGAGCGACCTGAACGCCCTGGCCGCCTGAGCCGGCCGCGCCTACCCGGGCAGCACGACGAGTTGCGCCTGGATGTCGATGGGCCGGTCGCCGGCCGACAGCGACAACCGGAACGGCCCGCCAAAGGGCAGCACCTCGGCGTTGGCGATCGTGCCGTCGCAGTCGATCCGTAGCTGACCGTTGATCTTGGCCTCGTCGCTCGTGAGCGCCAGCGTGCCGGGACGGGTGCACCGGTACTGGAGCAGGTAGCGGGCACCACTGTCGTTGGCCTGCCGGGTCACTTCCTGGCCGGCAGCGATCTCCCGCTGCTCCCGCCAGACGGTCTCGTTGAACGAGGGCAGGTCACCCGAGCGGAAGAGCAGCGCGGGATCGCCCTCGATGTCGACGATCGAGCCCGTCTCCAGGTCGATCACCGTCCGCGGGCTGCTCTCCACCCGGATGACCTCGCCGGTGTCCGGGTCCATCCGAGCCGTGATCCGCGCTTCGGGCTCCTCAGCCGCGATGAGACGTTCCAGTGGGGTGCTGACGCTCCGCTCGGCGCTCGGCGCCGCGGTGGGAGGAACAGCCGCAGCGGGCGTCGACGAGGGCGCGGCCGAGTGCCACCACCAGCCGCCCACGACCAGGGCGGCCGCCGCGGCACCGAACAGCACCACCGAGCGCAGCCGGTCGTCCGCCGTCACATCCACCTCCCGAGCGTACCGGCCGGCCCGACGGGGTTCAGCCCTGTCGATCGAGCAGGGCTGCGTACAGGGTGAGGCCGGGGCCGAAGGCCAACATGACGATGCGCCGAGCCGCCGGTGTCGCCCGACCCAACCGGTCCAGGATCAGCAGGACGGTCGGCGACGAACAGTTGCCGTGCTCGTCGAGCGTCGCACGGGACGCCGCCAACCCCTGCGGTGGCAGCGCCAACTCCCGTTCGACGACGTTGAGGATCCTCGGCCCGCCCGGGTGCACGGCCCAACCGTCCACCTCGGAGCTGGTGAGGCCGTGCCGGGCCAGCAGATCGTCGACCAGCCCCCGGACGTGCCTCGACAGCACCTGCGGCACCTTCGGCGACAACCCCATCCGGAAGCCGGCGTCGGTGACGTCCCAGGTCATGTGGTCAGCCGTCGAGGTGTCGGTGACGGCGGTGACCTCGCGCAACGCGTACCCCGAGCCGCCCGGCACGACCACGGCGGCGACTGCCGCATCCGAGAAGAGCGCGTGGGAGACGATCTGCTGGGTGTCCACCCGGGCGCTGGACGGCTGGATGTGCAGGCTCGTCAGCTCCGCGCACAGCAACAGCGCCGGACGCCCCCGGGCGGTGACGAAGTCACTCGCCGCGCCCAGCCCCGGCAACGCCGCGTAACAGCCCATGTGGCCGATGACCATCCGCTGGGTTTCCGCGGCCATGCCCAGGTCCCGGGCGAGCAGGATGTCCAGCCCAGGGGTGGCATAGCCCGTGCAGGAGCAGACGATGAACAGCCCGATGTCGCCGGCGCTCAGCCCGGCAGCGGTCAACGCCCGACCCACCGCCTCCTTGCCCAGCGGCAGCGCCTCGACCTGGTAACGACGCATCCGCCGCTCGGTCGGCCAGTCCGACACGTCCTCCAACAGCGGGTTGACCGCGGCCTGCCGCCGGGTCACCCCCGAGTTGGCGAAGATCCGCTGGGCCAACGACCTGGTGGTGCCGGTGAAGTGCCGGGAGAAGAAGCCCTCCCACAACTCGTCCTGCGAAGCGGACGGCGGCTGCGCTGTCCCGAGCCCCGCGATCACTGGTACGGACACGATCCCCACCTCTCGTCAGATGCTGTCCTCCCCCTGGCCGTCCCACCAGCCACGTCGGCTGGTCGTTCCTTCGTGCGAGCCCGGTGGCGCGGGCTCACCAACGTGGTGCCGATCCGTCACGATCCGGGTCGCCGCCCAGCGCGGCGATGCCGAGCCAGTCGGCGCAGACATCAGACGTGGCCGGGTGCAGCGAGCCGCAACGGGCGTCGCGGTAGAGCCGCTCCAGCGGATGACCACGGCGGGTGGCCGAGGTGCCCGCCGCCTCCAGCACCGACGCCGCCACCTCGGCGGCCGTGGTGCCGGCGAGCAGCTTCGCCCGCCACACCCAACGGTTGGTCTCCTCGTCACCGGGCGCCTCGTCCACCCGGCGGGCCGCCTCGGCAACCACCAGTTGCGCGGCGGCCGTCGCCGCGTCCGCCCGACCCAGCCTGGCCCGCACCGCCGGCAGACCGGCCAGGTTGCGGGCGTTCAGGTGCTCGGCCGCCGCGTCGATCGCCGCGCGGGCGACCCCCACGTAGACGGCCGCGTAGCTGGCCACCAACCAGTGCGGCATCAGCTGCGCGACCACCAGCGCAAGCCCCTCCACCCCGCCGAGCAGCCGGTCGGCGGGCACCGTGACGTCCAGGTGCAGGTCGTGGGAGGAGGTGGCGCGCATGCCGAGTGAATCCCAGGTCGGCTCCACGGTCAGCCCGTCGCCGGCCGGCACCAGGAACTGCGACACCACCGACTGGTCGGCCGCACTGCGCGCCGCCACCAGGTAGCCGTCCGCGTGCCCGGCCCCGGAGCAGAAGGTCTTGCTGCCCTTGAGGTGCCAGCCCCCGTCGGTCGGCTCGTACGCGGTGGTGAGCTGGGACAGCCGGGCACCCGCGCCCCGCTCGCTCATCGCGACCGCGTACCAGGAGCCCTGCGCCGCCGCGCTGAGCAGCCGGTCGCGGGCGGCCAGCGCCTCGTCGGGTACGCCCAGCGCCTCGGCCAACTCCTCGGTGACAGCGCCCAGCGCGCCGGTCACCGAAGCGTGCATGTTGAACACCAGGGCGGTCGCACCGTTGCCCCGGGCAAGCTCAGTGGCCACCGCTGCGTACTCGGCGAAAGTGGCGCCCAGACCGCCGAGCGCCCGGGGCACCATCAGCCCGAAAAGGCCGGCCTCGCGCAGGTCGGCGAAGTCGTCCACGGGGAAGGAACCGTCCCGGTCGTGCTCGGCCGCCCGCGCGGCGAACCGCGGCGCCAACCGGCGTGCTGCCTCAAGCGCGTGCACCGTCATCTCGTTCCTCCTACGGCGTTCCATACCCCGCCACGGCCTGACTATCCTTTGCGGACCCCCCGGCCCTGGTACAGCACGGCGGTGGAGCGGGTCGGCACGATGCGCGGCGCGCGGCCGACGGGCACGGCACCGGCCGTGCGGCTCGCGCGAGCGCGGCGCAGCAGCCAGGCGAGCATGCCGCCGACCTGCGGACGGATGCCCCGCAGACTCAGGTCGACACCGTGTCGGGCGCACTCGGCCACCAGCGCCCGTGCGTCCACGAACAACTGTGGATCGTGGATGCCGCGAGGCACCGTCGGCAGGCGCTCGGCGATCCGGACCGCGACGAGCCGGGCCAGCGCCGTGTCGTTGAGGGTGTCCAGCACCAGCACGCCGCCAGGGCGCAGCAGCCGACAGGCCTCGGCCACCGCGCGCGGCCAGGCCGGCACGTGCTCCAGCAACTCACCGGCCGAGACCACGTCGGCGCAGCCGTCAGGCAGCGGCACCGCCGTGGCGTCACCCTGGACCACCCGCACCCCGTGCTCGGCCGCCTGGACGAGTGCCGAGTGGGTCAGATCCACCCCGACGTGGCGGTAGCCCTTGCCCGCCAGGTGCGGCGCGAGCAGGCCGGCGCCGCAACCCAGGTCGACGAGCAACGCGTCCGGACGGGTGGCCGGAGGCACCAGTGCGGCACGGGCCTCAGCCAGCCAGTGCAACATCGCGAACGCACCGTCCGGCCGCCACCACTCACCGGCCAGATCGTCGTACTGACGCGGATCGTTTCGCGGCAGCACCCTCGGACCGGTGGACGCCCCGGCCGCAGCCACGTCTCGCATGGAACCGAGCGTGGCACGACTGCTCGGTAACGACCAGACTTCCCTTATGTCGTCGAGGGTGTTAGGGCTGGTCAGAGCGAGCCATCCGGAACCGGCCGCAGCGGTGACCACGGTGGCCGGTCTGCTGGCCTGGGGAGTGGGCCACCGGCCGACCGGAATCGTCTCGGTGGTGCTCGCCGTGCTGGCCAGCCAGCTCGCCGTCGGCTGGACCAACGACGCGCTGGACGCCGAGCGGGACGCCACTGTGGGGCGTACCGACAAACCGGTCGCCAGTGGCGCGGTCGGTCGGCGCGTCACGGCCTGGGCCGCCGCGGTGGCCGCGGTGGCCTGCCCGTTGCTGGCGCTGACCACGAACCCGGTGGCGGCCTTCTGGCTGACGCTCGCCCTGGTCTCCGCCCTGCTCTACGACTGGCCGCTCAAGGCGACCGCGTTCTCGGTGCTGCCCTACGCCGTGTCGTTCGGCGCGCTGCCCGCCTTCGTGGTGCTGGCGCTGCCCGGCCAGCCGTCCCCGCCGGTCTGGCTGGTGACGGCGGCGGCCTGCCTGGGCGCCGGCGCCCACTTCGCCAACGTGCTGCCCGACCTCGCTGACGACGCCCTCACCGGCGTGCGCGGCCTGCCCCACCGGCTCGGTGCCGCCGGCAGTCGGGTGGCCGCGGCGGGTCTCCTCCTCGCGGCGACCGCGACACTGGTCCTCGGGCCACCCGGGCCGCCGTCGGCGATCGGCTGGGCGGCGGTCGGCACGGCCGCCGTGGTGCCGCCGCTGAGCTGGTACGCCGGGCGCTCGGCGATCCGGGCCGGCCGGCGGCCGGTGGCGGCCTTCCGGGCGGTGATGCTGGTGGCCCTCATCGACGTGGTTCTGCTGGTGGCGAGCGGTCGGGTGGTGTGAACGCCACCCGGGCAGGTGGCATTGCCGGGTCCGCGTGCGGGCCTCGATCAGTCCCAACTACCCTGGAGCGCGGTCTGCGCGGGTATGGCCACCGTGCCCGGCGTACGGCCCGGGTGGGGATTGTGACGAGGAGGACCGACGTGACGCGCTCGATCAGGGGATCCCGGCGGGCGGCCCTGTTGCTGTCCGGGATTGCGGCGGCCAGCCTGCTGGCTTCGGGATGCGGCACCGGTCAGATCGCCGAGACCGCGTTGAAGGAGCCGTCGGTCCAGGGCGTCAACCTCACGACCAACAACGGTTCCTTCTCGGTGCGGGGCCTGCTCGTGGACTACCCGGGCACCGAGGGTTACAAGGCCGGGCAGGACGCGGGGCTCGGCGCCGTGATCTACAACGACTCCAAGGAAACCGTGACGGTCACCGTCACCACGGAGAGTGCCCGCGAGGTGGTGATCAGCGGCGGCTCGGCGAGCCCGTCGCCGTCCGCCTCGGAGTCCGCCTCCATGAGCCCGTCGCCGTCCGGTTCGGCCAGCCCGTCGAACTCGACGTCCGGTTCGCCGAGCCCGTCGGCGACGCCCTCCGAGACCGGATCGTCCTCGGCCACCCCGTCCGCCCCGGAGTCGGCGCGGGCGTCCGGTTCGGCCAGCCCCGCCGCCCCGGGTCAGCCGGCCCGGATCGAGCTGGCGCCGTTGAGCTACATCCAGTTCAACTCCGAGGCCACCACGCAGCTCCGGCTGATCGGCCTGACCGAGGCGCTGCGCTCCGGCCAGAACGTCGTCGTGACCTTCGACTTCGGCAACGGCAACACGGTCACCGGGCAGGCGCCGGTCGCGGTGCCGCTCACCCCGGCGGCCCCTCCGTCGCCGATCATCGAGCGCGAGGGTGGCTACGAGGGCAACGAGGGCGGCACGACCCACGAGTGACCGACCCGCACATCGACGAACGCCCCGGCGTGGTGACCACCACGCCGGGGTGTTTTCGTCGTACGCGAGGGCTAGCGTCCTGATGTGACCACCTCCCGATCGACAGCTCCGCGTGGCGGCACGGCCGGTGCCCCCCGTGGTCGGTCCGCCGCCCGCGAGCCGCGCCCGGCCTACCAGTGCGACGCCTGCGGGCACCAGCCGCCCAAGTGGGTGGGGCGCTGCCCGGAGTGCGGCGAGTGGGGGGCGGTCGTCGAGCACACCGTGACCGGCCCGACGGTCTCCGGTCGGGTGGTCAGCTCCCGGATGCCGTCCGAGCCGGCCCGACCGATCGCCACCATCAGCGCCGCTCCGGCCCGCGCGGTGCCCACCGGGGTGAGCGAGCTCGACCGGGTGCTCGGCGGCGGCCTGGTCCCGGGTGCCGTGGTGCTGCTCGCCGGCGAGCCCGGCGTGGGCAAGTCGACCCTCCTTCTCGATGTGGCACAGCAGTGGGCGGTCGGCGCCGGCAGCCCCTCGCTGGTGGTCAGCGGCGAAGAGTCGGTCAGTCAGGTGCGCCTGCGCGCCGAGCGGATGGGCACCCTGCACGAGCGGCTCTACCTCGCCGCGGAGAGCGACCTCGGCTCGGTGCTCGGTCACCTCGACGCGGTCAAGCCGGGCCTGTTGGTGCTCGACTCGGTGCAGACCATCTCGACCACCGGCACCGAGGGTGTGCCCGGTGGGGTCACCCAGGTCCGCGCGGTTACCGCCGCGCTGGTCTCGGTCGCCAAGGAGCGGGGCATCGCCACAGTGCTGGTCGGGCACGTCACCAAGGACGGCCAGGTGGCCGGGCCTCGGGTGCTGGAGCACCTGGTCGATGTGGTGCTGCACTTCGAGGGCGACAAGCACTCGTCGCTGCGCCTCGTGCGCGGCGTGAAGAACAGGTTCGGCGCGGCCGACGAGGTCGGCTGCTTCGAGATGCACGAGGGCGGCATCAGCAGCCTGGCCGACCCGTCCGGGCTGTTCCTGACCCGCTACGCGGAACCGGTCCCGGGCACCTGCGTGACGGTGGCCATGGAGGGGCGGCGGGCCCTCGTCACCGAGGTGCAGGCGTTGATCGGCGCGACAGTGGCGGGCTCTCCCCGGCGCACCGTCTCCGGTCTCGACTCCGCGCGACTGGCGATGGTGCTCGCGGTGCTGCAACGGCGCACCGAGCGGCTGACCCTGCACGACCGGGAGGTCTTCGCCGCCACTGTGGGCGGGATCCGGGTGGTGGAGCCGGCCGCCGACCTGGCGGTGGCTCTGGCGGTCGCCTCCGGCGGGCTCAACCTGGCGATCGCGCCGCACCTGGTGGCGATCGGTGAGGTGGGGCTGACCGGCGAGGTGCGCCGGGTCGGGGCGGTGCCGCGCCGGCTGGCCGAGGCCGCCCGGCTGGGGTTCAAGGTGGCCCTGGTGCCGCCCGGCTGCGGCCCGACCAGCACCGGCGCCGGCCCCGAGCAGATGCGGGTGACCGAGGTCACCGACGTCCGTTCGGCGCTGCACCATGCGGCTCGCGCGTCCGCCGAGTGACCCACCGTGCCGACGAGGGCGGCGAAACCGGACAGCACGTCGCAAGCGGGAAACGTTGGAAAGGGCGGCATCGTGACACATCACAGTAACCACGACAGCACCCACCGCACGGCAGTCCGTAGACTGTGCCCGTGCCGATCGACCGCGATACCACCAAGCCAGCCGGCGCGCCGCCCCAGGCCCGCACCGGCGCCGTGGGCTCGCCCGCCCGCCCGATCAGCGTGAGCGTGACTGCGGGGGCCGCCGGGAGCGCCGGAGATCCGCTACGCGCCAATCTCGCCCTGATGGCCCCGGGCACTGCGCTGCGTGACGGTCTGGAGCGCATCCTGCGAGGTCGCACGGGCGCGCTCATCGTGCTGGGCTACGACAAGGTGGTCGAGGGCCTCTGCACCGGCGGCTTCCCGCTGGACGTGGAGTTCTCCGCGACCCGCGTGCGCGAGCTGTGCAAGATGGACGGCGCTGTCGTGCTCTCCAGCGACGGCACGAGGATCGTCCGGGCGGCGGTGCACCTGATGCCCGACCCGTCCATCCCGACCGAAGAGTCCGGCACCCGGCACCGCACCGCCGAGCGGGTGGCCCGCCAGACCGGCTACCCGGTCATCTCGGTCAGCCAGTCCATGCGGATCATCAGCCTCTACGTCAACGGCCAACGGCACGTGCTCGACGACTCGGCGGCCATCCTCTCCCGCGCCAACCAGGCGCTCGCCACCCTGGAGCGCTACAAGCTCCGGCTGGACGAGGTCTCCGGCACGCTCTCCGCCCTGGAGATCGAGGATCTGGTCACCGTGCGGGACGCGGTGGCAGTGGTGCAACGGCTGGAGATGGTTCGCCGGATCGCCGACGAGATCGCCGGCTACGTGGTGGAGCTGGGCACCGACGGCCGCCTGCTCGCCCTGCAACTCGACGAGCTGATGGCCGGCGTTGACGCCGACCGGACGCTGGTCATCCGGGACTACCTCCCCGTCGGCCGCAAGTCGCGCACCCTGGACGAGGCTCTCGTCGAGCTGGACCTGCTCGGTGCCACCGAGCTGATCGACCTGGTGTCGGTGGCCAAGGCCATCGGCTACCCGGCCGCGTCCGACGCGCTCGACGCCGCGGTCAGCCCGCGCGGCTTCCGACTGCTGGCCAAGGTGCCCCGGCTGCCGGTGGCAGTGGTCGATCGCCTGGTGCTGCACTTCGGCAGCCTTCAGCGTCTGCTCGGCGCGACAGTGGAAGACCTGCAAGCCGTCGAGGGGGTCGGCGACGCCCGGGCCCGCGGCGTCCGTGAGGGGCTGTCCCGGCTCGCCGAGGCATCCATCCTGGAACGTTACGTCTGACCCGGCTCAGCCGGTGACGGTGAGCTTCACCGGGTCGCTGAGCTTCGTGCCGACCCGGGCCAACACCTGGTACGACCCGACCGGCGCGAACGGTCCTCCGGCCAGCGCGCCGTCACAACGGCTGGTGTCCCGCCCGTTCCAGGGCACCTGGTAGGAGCGCTCGAAATTCGGCGTGAAGGACTGCACGTCCGAGCCCTCGACTTTGCCGCAGGTGTCCGACGACCAGACCTTCTCGGCCCCGGACTTGATGAAGATCTCCTGGAGGTCGGCGCCGACGTTGCGGCTGCACGTCCGGTCCGACGTGTTCTTGATCCTCAGTTGCAGCTCGACCACCGCGCCCCGCTGCACCGAGGTCGGGCTCGCCGACGAGACCACGCTGATCTCGCCGTCGGTGCAGGTGCCGTCGTCCTCCGAACCGGCCGCCGCGCCCAGCGGCGGTGTGTTGCTGGTGATCCCCGGGCTCGGACTCGTCGCACCCGAATCAGCGGACGCGGACGACGCCGGAGCGCCGGTCTGCGGTGTCAGCACCGGCCCTGCGGGGCCTGACGTCGCGGCGGACGTCGCCGACGGCGACCCTCCCGCCTTCGGATCCTTGTCGCCGGAACGACCCGAACCGGTACAGGAGTAGAGCAGGACAATCAGGAACAGGAACCCCGCTCCGAGTACGACGGCGCGACGCCGCCAGTACACGGCGGGTGCCAGGGGGCCGACCGTCAGACGCATGATGCCCTCCACCGTAGCCGCGCCGTACCCGGCAGTGCGGCGCGACGCGCCGGAGCCACTCCGAGACGCCCGCGCCACCCTCCACTGAGGACGTTCCGCCACCCGGTCACAGGTAGACCTTGCGCTGATAGACCGCGTGCGCACCGGCCACCCGGTCCAGGAAGAGCAGCCCCGCACAGTGGTCGATCTCGTGCTGCAACGCCCGAGCCTCGAAGCCGTCAGTCACCAGCCGGACCGGCTCGCCGCTGCCCGGCAGATCACCCTCCACCACCAGCCGGCTGGCCCGCTTCACGTCGCCCGTCAGGTCCGGCACCGACATGCAGCCCTCCCGGCCCGGCTTCCACCGCGTCGCCTCGACCACGCGCGCGTTGCACAACACGAAGGTGCCGTGCACCGTCACCGCCTTGGGGTGCCCGGTCACGTCGACGGCGAAGACCCGAGCGCCCACCCCGACCTGCGGCGCGGCCAACCCCACGCAGCCCGGCGAGACCTTCATCGTGGCGATCAGGTCGGCCGCGAGTTGGACAGTCTCCTTTGCCGTCGGGTCGACCTCGTCCGCGGCCCGACTCAGCACCGGATGCGGGGCGGACACCACCGCCCGCACCTCGCCCGGCACGTCCAGTGACTCCGGAGTCCAGTCCCCCAGGCCGACCTCCGGCCCGCGCTCCTCGCCGGTCACAACAGGTCCGGGTCCGCCGGGCGGAGGGTGACCTCCACGCCCAGCTCGGCAGCCGTCCGGTGCAGCCGGTCGAGCAGAGTCTCCGCCACACCGGCCGGCAACTCGACCTCCGCCAGGACCACGTAGAGCGCACCGGTCAGCCGGGTACTCAGGTCGGTGACATTCCCCCCGGCGTCCACCAGCACCCTCGTCATCGCCGCGACGATCCCCATCCGGTCCGAACCGTGCACTGCCATCACGTACGGCTCACCCACCGGAGGAACATCGCCGTCCGGGGTGACCGCGCGTACCGTCGCCAGCAGCTGGCCCTCGGCGGCCAGCGACGCCAGTGCGGCCTCGACCTTGGCGGCGGCCGGGCCGGTGCAGATGAGGGTCATCGCGAAATGCCCCCGCAGCCGCGTCATCGTGCTGTCGGTGAGGTTCGCGCCCAGTCGGGCCAGCACCTCCGCGACGTCGGCCACGATGCCCGGCCGGTCCCGACCGATGACGGTGATCGCGAGCTCGTTCATCCGCGCATTCTCCCCCGCCCGCCGAACGAGGACGTGGCACCCCGCCCGAGCCGCCCAACCAACGGGAACGCCGGGCGTGACATCATCGACGACGCCATGACTCAACCCGACTTCGCCACACTGGTCAGCCGGTGGTTCCAGCAGCACGCCCGTGACCTGCCGTGGCGCGAGCCCGGCGTCACCCCGTGGGCCATCCTGGTCAGCGAGGTCATGCTCCAGCAGACACCGGTGGTCCGGGTGGTGCCGGCCTGGCAGGCCTGGCTGACCCGCTGGCCCGACCCGGCCGCGTTGGCGGCGGACACCCCGGCCGAGGCGATCCGGATGTGGGGACGCCTCGGCTATCCCCGCCGGGCGGTCCGGCTCCGCGAATGCGCGGTCGCGATCGTCGACCGGCACGGCGGCCAGGTGCCGGACCGGCTGGAGCAACTACTTGCTCTGCCCGGCGTCGGCACGTACACCGCGCGGGCGGTGGCCGCCTTCGCGTACGGGCAGCGGCACCCGGTCGTCGACACCAACGTACGCCGGGTGGTGTGCCGGGCGGTGGCCGGCGAACCGGACGCCGGGCCCGTCACACGGCCAGCGGACCTGGTCGCCACCGAAGAGCTGCTTCCGACCGAACCGGCCGCAGCGGCACTGGCCAGCGCCGCGTTCATGGAACTGGGCGCGGTGATCTGCACGGCCCGGTCACCGCGCTGCACCGCCTGCCCCGTCGAGTCGGTCTGCGCCTGGCGAGCGTCCGGCCAGGAGGCGCCGGCCGGGCCGACCCGTCGACCCCAGCGGTACGCGGGCACCGACCGACAGGTCCGCGGTCTGTTGCTCGGAGTGCTCCGGGACAGCACCGGACCGGTCCCACACCAGCGGTTGGACCAGGTCTGGACCGATGACGTGCAACGCGCCCGCGCCCTAGCCGGGCTGGTGCAGGACGGGCTGGTCGAACCAGCCGGCAGCGACTCCTTCCGCCTGGCCGGTGACGGCCCGTCCCTGCCAACAGCAGACCTGACCACCTGACCTTCCACTGGCGCATCCTGCGCGCCAACTGAAGGGCTGCGCGGCCGTCCGCACGCCCGCACGCCCGCTCGCCCTTCGCGGCACGCAAAGGCCGCGATCCGCGCCTTTCACCTCAAGATCGTGCTCGATCCTGGATGTAGTGGTGTCGGGCGCGCCGGATGCCACTACATCCAGGTTGCTGCGCGATCTTGGGAGCCGAGGCCTTCACGGGGAGCGGGGACGGCGGCTCGGCGGTGTGCGGGGGCACGAAAAGGCGGGGGCCCGCGGGGGGGGGGGGCCGGCCCGCCCGCGGCGGCGACGTTCTCCGAGCCGCAGGGCGTGTGCGTGCTGCCCACGCACGT
>NZ_JBEZEH010000193.1:0-14126 GCF_040648775.1 Micromonospora sp. NPDC049089 | reverse complement strand
GACTGACCGTCCCAACTGCCGCTCAGCGTGCCCCCGGTCGACCCGTCGGCCCCGGCCCCCGGCCGGCGCACGACGACCAGCTCGACGGTGTCGGTGGCGATGAGCGTGCGGTCCTCGTCGACCACCCGTCGCACCGCGCCGACGGCCGGTACCTGGGCGGCGGCGGCGGTGGCGTCGACGACGACCGTCACCGTCGGTTCACGCACCTCGCGCCGGCCGTCGACCTCGAAGTACTGCTCCGCCTGACCGCTGCCGGTGAGGATCGCGTGGGCGAGCGCGGCCGCGTAGACCGGGTCGACGCAGCCGTCGTACACCCAGCGCTTGCCGAGCACCGAATGCTCGGTGGTGCCGACCAGCCAGCCGTCCGCACCGTCGAGGGGCGCGGCGCGGTAGGTGAGCGGAACATGGTGGACCGGGCCGTCGGCGGCGCCGACCAGCATCGTCTCGATGCCGACCTCGCCGTCCGGGTCGTCGAAGCGGTAGGCGCCCCGGCTGACCACCTCGACTCCGGTCGGTCCGGCGTACCACTGTCGGGTGGGCAGCCAGGCCGTCAGCAGGTCCAGTTTCGTGGGGTGCAGGGTCGCCCTGTGCAGCAATGCCATGACGGCAGCCTAGTCAGAGGCCCGCGCAGGGCTGTCCGCCGATCGTGCAGCTCTCCGGCTCCCGGGCGTTCGGCCGGCTGTCGCGGACGTCGAAGCTGATCGTCTGGGATCCCCCGGCCGCCACGGCGGCTCCGGTGAAGGTGATCACCCGTCGGTCCTGTCGCCAGTTCGCGCCCTCGACGTCGTCGACAGTGGTGCCTTCGGCGAGGGTGACCACCACTGCCCAGTCCGTCACCGGTGCGCCGCCGGGGTTGCCGACCACGATCTCTCCGGTGTAGCCGAACAGTCGGTCGGATTCGGTCTCGTAGCGGGCCGTGACGGGCGCCGGTGGCGGAGGTGGCGCCGCCGACGTGGGCGTCAGCGAGGGCTTCGCCGACGGGGTCCGGCTCGGCCGGGTGGTCGCCGATGCGGTGGCCCGGGAGGGGCGCGCCGAGGGGGTCGCCGTGGAGACGACCGTCGCCCTGCCGGCCGTCGCGGTCGGCGACGCGGACGCGGTCGCGGTCGCTGCTGGCGCGGCGACCGGCTTCGAGTCGCGCGGCAACGTCACCCATGCCGCCGTCCCCGCCAGCAGCACGGCCCCGGCGACCACGGCGACCACCGTGCGACGTCGACGGGGGTTGCGGCCGGCCCTGCCGCGTACGCCGATCAGCGGCAGTTCCGCGGTCATCCCACCGTCGGCCCGGCTCAGGTCGACCTGCTGGAAGGCGAGCCAGTCGAGAATGGCCGGCAGTCGTACCGTCAGCGCCTGCCGGAGCTGTTGCTCGCGTGGCTTCTGCTGCTCGACCGACCACCCGCCGTGCGTGGTGACCTCCCGCACCTCCAGCCGGCAGCCCTGAGTCGTGGCCGTGACGTCACAGGTCACCTCGCTGAGCCGACCGGCCTCGTCGCAGGCCAGCACGAGCAGGTCCGGCTCCTGCCGCTCGGTGACCTCGACCTCGACGTCGGCCTGGAAGCCGGGCAGGCCGGCGGTGCGCAGCAGCACCCGGTCCGGTACGCCCTCGACCATCTCGGCCTCGGCGAACCACCGGCCGAGCAACTCCCGATCGGTCAGGGCGCGCCAGACCCGCTCAGCCGGGTGGGACAGCTCAACCTGCGCACCGATCTCGATCACGGCGAGACTCTAACGGGTTGCCCGCCCGGCCTGTCCCGCCCGCCCGAGCCGGTTGCCGACGGCCTGGTCAGCCCCAGCGGCTGGACCGCTCGACCACTGTGGCCAGCGCGACCCGGGCGTCCGCGCTCACCTCGGCGACCACCTGCGCCGCCGGCACGTCCCGGGCCAGCGGGTGCGCCTGCCCGGCCCACAGGTTGGCCACCGATGCGTCCGCGTCGCGCCGGGCGGCGGCGAGCAGGGGCCGCGTCAGGTGCAGCACCTGGGGGTAACCACGCGGTGCCTCCGCGTCGTGCTCGCGCAGGAAGTCGTTGGCCACGCCACGGGCCCGCTTACCGGTGTACGCCCGGGTCAACGCGGTCGGTGCGGCACCGGCCACCGCCGCCCGGTGCATCGGCGAACTGCCCGCCTCCGGGCAGCGCAGGAAGGCCGTGCCGAGTTGCGCGGCGGCAGCGCCGGCGGCCAGCACGGCGGCCACCGAGGGGCCGTCGACGAGGCCACCCGCAGCCACCAACGGCCGGTCGCAGCGGGCGGCGGTCAGCCGGAGCAGCGGCAGCAACCCGTAGTCGTCGTCGTCCGGCAGACCACCGCGATGCCCACCGGCCTCGGTGCCCTGCACCACCACCGCGTCCGCACCCAGGTCGGCGGCGGCGGTCGCGGCGTCCGGGCGGGTGACGGTGGCCCACACCTCGGTGCCCCGCTCGCGCAGGGCGGTGACCGCCGCCCGATCGGGCAACCCGAACACGAAGGACACGACCGGGACCGGGTCCGCGAGCAGCGCGGCCAGCTTCTCCGGGTACGCGTCGTCGCCGCCCACCGGCTCGCCCAGGCTCACGCCGCGTTGCGCGGCCTGCGGGGCGAGCCGTTCGGCGTACGCCCGGACGGCGGCCTCGTCGACGCCGCCGGGATCGGGCAGGAAGAGGTTCACACCGAACGGCCGATCGGTACGCGAGCGGACCTCGGCGACGTCGGCGAGCAGCCGGCCGGTGTCGATCATCCCGGCGGCGAGGAAGCCCAGCCCACCCGCGGCGGACACGGCGGCCACCAGCGCGGGCGTGGACGGGCCACCAGCCATCGGGGCGGCGATGATCGGGTGGCGCAACGTGGACAGGACGGACATCCCCCCATCCTGCCGCAGCGCCGGCCCGCTCAGCGGCGCGCGGTGTGTCTCCACCACAGCACGCCGGCGAACCCGAGCAGGACCAGCAGTGTCCCCGCGCCGAGGGCCAGCGGCCAGGCCCGCCCACCCCCTGCGCCGGCCGCTCCGGCAGCCGGACGGACCGCCGTGGGCGACACCGGGTCGACGGACTCCGTGGAGGGCGCGGCGGTGACAGTGGTGGCCGTGGCCGGGTAGCGCAGGATCGTCGAGCGGGTGCCGGCTGGCTGACCGGCGGACTCGGAGACGGTCAGCAACGACCGGCCGTCGCGACTGTAGGTGATCGACTCGCCCTGGGGCTCGTCCGGCAACGGCGTGATCCGCGGGGTGCCGGTGGTCAACGCGCGGACCACGTCGCCGTCGGGGACGTCGTACTCGAAGGCGTCGGCGTAGCTGCGCAGCACCACCCGCCGTCCGTCCGGCGCGCTGGCCGCGCCGGTGATCACGCCGCGCCCCAGGAACGAGAACGGGTTGCTGGTCGTGGTCGAGGGCACTGTCACCTGACCGAGCGCGGTCAGCGGCGTCGTCGCGTCCGGCCGCAACGCGGTGGCAGGCGCGTAGAGGAAGACAGTGCCACTGCCGCCCTTGGTGACGATCAGCGGCCGACCGGAGGCGTCGAGCAGCAGCGCCTCGGCGTCGTGCGGACGGTCCGGGTAGGTCATCCGGTGCAGCACCGGCTGCTTCGCGCCCGGTGCCAGCCGCCACACGCCGACCGTCGGCCGGGAGCGGTCGTTGTCACCGATGTCGGCCACCCAGACGGTGCCGTCCCGGCCGATGGCCAGGTCCTCGGTGTCGCGGGGCCGGGACGGGAAGGAGACGGTGCGCACCACGGCGCAGCGCTGGTCGAGGTAGAAGATCCGGCGGCGGGCCTCGTCGTCGGCCCCGTCGTTGATCACCACGTACCCGTCGTCGGTGGCTACCATCCCGGAGATCTCGCGCAGCCGGTCGTCGCGCACCTGGCAGACCGGCGTCCCCGCTGCCGCGCCCGCCGTGGCAGCGCCCGGCACCAGCACCACGGCCGGCGGCAGCACGCCCGCGAGCAACACGGTCACCACCGCCCCCGCACGAGCACGCCGCCCCCAGGTCAACCGTCCACGTACCCGCATCGCCCACCCTCCTCGTCGCGGCCGTGACCGGCCACCCGCCCATCCTGGCCGATCCCGGCCACGGTCGGTGGTGATCGGGGGGACGCGCCGGGACCCCTGGTCGATGTACTGTCGCTCCGCCTGATCTTCACGCCGGGGGTGGACATGTCCGTGAGCGACACCGCGCCGGCCACCCGGTTCGCACTGCGGCTGCTGCGCCGCCTCGGCCGGCCAGCCAGCGGCGCCGCCGTCGCCTGGGTGCCGCTCGCCGCTGTCGTCTGCGGCCTCTTCACCGGCGCCCTGGCCAGCCGGGCCGCCTGGGAGACCTCCCGACCGCAACCCGACCGGGCCGAGGCCGCCGCCATCCTCACCGAGGTCTTTCCCGGCCACGACCTCGGCGAGATCGACACCCCGCCGGCGCTCTTCGTCGTCTACGGGCACGCGCTGCGCCTGTCGACGGTCACGACCCTGGTGCTCGGTGACGGCGGCGAGTACCAGGAGAGCGCCACCGGCGCCGGCGCCCTCGGCGCGCCACCGGCGCCCGCCGAGCGGATCGTCACGGTGGCCCGGGAGCGCCTGACCGGTGCCGGCTGGCGGGTGTACGACCCACAGGTCTCCGACCGCGTGACCTGCGCGGACAAGATGTGCGCCACCCCGCGGGCGGTCATCGACACCGCGCTGACCGCCCGACGTGGCGACACCATCTTGAACGCCTCGATCTCCTCGCAGACAGCCGTCGACGCCAACTACCTCTCGGTCGAGCTGCACCGCGCGCCGCCACCCCTGGTGGTCCCCGCCGGGGTGCTGGGCGCGGTGGCCGGTTGGCTGGTCTTCGGCTGGGTCAGCCGACGCACCGAGGGACGCCGCAGCCGCGGCACTGTGAACGGTCTGATGGGTGTGGCCACGGTGCTGTGGTGGCTGCCGCTGCCGCTGAGCGTCCCGTCCCTGCTGTCGCACCACCTCGGCGAACCGCACCCGGCCTGGCACCCGTACTGGGAGTGGCTGGGCCAGCCGGCCGCGTCGCTGCTCTTCCTGGTCGGCGCGGTGTGCGTGCTGCTGGCGCTGGGGCTGGCCGCCGGTACCCGCCGGGCCGGCACGCCGGCCCGCTGACCGTCACGGCCGGTGTCACCTGCCTGCGCGACCTGGGGTCACCCGCCACGGTACGGACGCCGACCGCCGGCCACTGCCGGCGCGCATGACGCGATACCCCTCTCAAGATCCGCGCAACCACCGGGATGGTGCTGCTTCCGCCGCTGCGGAGGCAGCACTGTCCCGGAAACTGCCGAGATCTCGACTGGCGTGCCGGCCTGACTGGGGCGCTGGCGGGTAGGCAGCGGCCCGGCGGCATGTCGACACCCGCCGGGTGGGAGGCTCCGATGAGCACGTACCGGGATGATCAGGGCGAAACGTTTCCTCCTCCGGAGGCGGATGCCCAGGAGCAACGACAGGACGCGTTCGACGTCGGGCCGCCGGACCGGGTGTCGGGTGACGTCGACCCCGAAGCGTCCGAGGCGGACCTGGCCGAGCAGGGCGCCCTCCCGGCGGGCACGCTGGAGGAGGTCACCTCGCTGCCTGCCGACGCCAACCCGGCGGACGCCCTCGAACAGCTCCAGGAGATTCCCGTCCGCGACGAGGGCCGTCGGACGTGACGCGTCAGGTCAGGCTTCGATCCCCTGGCGCTCAGCGGGTCCGGATCCCGTTCAGTACGACATCGAGGTAGTGGCGACCGGCGGCCTACTCACCCGGCGACGACCTGCCAGAGCAGGAAGGCGTTGAGCGCGACCACCAGCACGGCCACCAGGGACGCCGCGGCGGTGGTGAGCGGATGGTTGACCAGGTTGCCCATCAGGTCGCGTCGGCGGGTGAAGGCGACCACCGGGATCAGTGCGAACGGGATGCCGAAGCTGAGGATGACCTGGGACAGCACGAGCGCCCGGGTCGGGTCGAGGCCGATGGCGAGCACGGCCAACGCGGGCAGCAGGGTGACCAGCCGACGCAGCAGCAGCGGTACCCGCCGCCGCAGGAAGCCCTGCATGATCACCTCTCCGGCGTAGGTGCCGACGCTCGTGGAGGCGAGCCCCGAGACCAGCAGTGCGACGGCGAAGCCGAACGCGGCGGCGGTCCCGATGGTCTGGCCGAGCCCGGCGTGCACCCCTTCCAGGCTCTCCGCGCCACCCGGGCCGCCACCACGGAAGCTCGCCGCGGCGATCAGCAGCATGGCGAGGTTGACCGCGCCGGCGGCGCTCAGGGCGAGCAGCACGTCGGTGCGCTGGCCGCGGAACAGGATCCGACGCTCGCCGTCGTCGGCGGCAGGGATGCGATCGCGGGTGAGCGCGGAGTGCACGTAGATGACGTGCGGCATGACTGTCGCGCCGAGGATGCCGGCGGCCAGCAGCACGCTGTCGGTGCCCTGTAGGCGCGGCACCATGCCGGCCATGGCCGAGCCGGGATCGGAGCCGGAGGCGAGCAGGTTGGCGGCGAAGGCCAGCACGATCACGCCGAGCAGGACGGCGATGGCGATCTCGAAGGCGCGGTACCCGCGTGAGCGCAACGCCAGCACCGCGAAGGCGGCAGTGCCGATGATGATCCCGCCGGGCAGCAGGGGAATGCCGAAGAGCAGGTACAGGGCGACCGCGCCACCGATCACCTCGGCCAGGTCGGTGGCCATGGCCACCAACTCGGCCTGCACCCACATCACCCGGTTCAGCGGTCGGGGCAGGCGTTCCCGGCACAGCTCGGGCAGGCTGCGCCCGGTGGCCAGCCCGAGCTTCGCGGTGAGCGTCTGCACCAGCATCGCCATCAGGTTCGCCACCACCACGACCCAGACCAGCAGGTAGCCGTAGCGGGCCCCGGCGGCGGAGTTGGTGGCGAAGTTGCCGGGGTCGACGTACGCGACGGCGGCGACGAACGCCGGGCCGAGCAGGATCAACCGCCCGCGTACGCGGCCCCGGGCGCGAGCGGCCTGTAGTGGAGTCGCCCTCGACGTCGTCAGTTCGTTGGTGACCATCGAACACCTCCCGTCCACGCGGATCGCTGCCGGTCCCTTCCCCCCGTGCTGACCCTCGGGTGCCAACCGGTGGCCTGCCGGTGCCACCTGGGTCGGCCCGCCTGGCAGGACTCGATGCGCCCGCCGGCACGCAACGCGGCGCGCCGGGCGAGACGCGCCGCGCCCGAACAGAACGTGCCCCTTCGGGCTTGACAGCCGGTGGGCCACCGATGAAGCTGTCTATTAGTCCTACTGTCGTAGGACAACAGGAAGGATCATCGGGAGTGATCGAGTTCGTACTGGACAGCCGGTCGAAGGTGAACACCTACATGCAGCTCGTGCAGCAGGTGAAACAGGCGCTCCGGGTTGGCCTGCTGACGCCGGGCGACCAGTTGCCGAAGGTCCGGGACGTCGCGCAATCCCTGGCGATCAACCCGAACACGGTGCTGAAGGCGTACCGGGAGTTGGAGATCGAGGGTCTGGTCGGCGGCCGACCCGGGGTGGGCACGTTCGTCCAGCGCACGCTGGCCAGCGCGTCCCTGCCCAACCAGGCCGAGCTGCGCGACGACCTGGTCGCGTGGCTGCACCGGGCGCAGGCGGCCGGCCTCACGGCGGAGGACGTCATCGCCCTGGTGGAGACGACTCTGCGCGCCACCCTCGCCGACGACGCCCCACAGAAGGAGCCTGCGTGAGCGAGCAGGGCGAACGAAGCATCAGGCACCACGAGCGCTCGCGCGACCGCGAAGCGGTGGCGTGAACGGAACGAGAGGACAAGGAATGGACATGGTCTTGGAGGCAGACCGGCTCGGCAAGCGGTACGGCAGCACCTGGGCGTTGCGGGACTGCTCGCTGCATCTGCCGGCCGGCCGGATCGCCGCGCTGGTCGGGCCGAACGGCGCGGGTAAGAGCACGCTGCTGCACCTGGCCGTCGGGCTGCTCAAGCCCGATGCCGGTGCGGTCCGGGTGTTCGGCCGATCCCCGTACGGCGACACCGAGGGCCTGGCCGACATCGGCTTCGTCGCCCAGGACACCCCGCTGTACCGGGACTTCACGGCGGCCGAGTTGGTCATCGCCGGCGGCAAGCTGAACAAGCGGTGGGACGCGGCGTTGGCCCGTCAGCGACTGGCGCAGCTCGGCATCCCGCCGGACAAGCCGGTCGGCAAGCTCTCCGGCGGTCAACGGGCCCAGGTCGCGCTGGCTCTGGCGCTGGCGAAGCAGCCCCGACTGCTGCTGCTCGACGAGCCGGTCGCCAGCCTCGACCCGCTGGCGCGACGGGAGTTCCTCCAGTCGCTGATGGGCAGCGTCGCGGAGTCGGGCACCACCGTCCTGCTCTCCTCGCACCTGCTGGCCGACCTGGAACGGGTCTGTGACTACCTGATCGTGCTGAACGCCTCCCAGGTGCAGCTCACCGGCGCGGTCGACGACCTGGTCGCCGAGCACCGGCAGCTCGTCGGGCCACGACACGACGGCGGCGTCATCGGGGGCGTCGCCGCAGTGATCCGGGCCAGCCACACCGACCGGCAGTCCACTCTGCTGGTCCGCGCCAACGGGCCGGTCACCGATCCGGCCTGGACGGTCCGCGAGGTGAGCCTGGAGGACGTCGTGCTGGCATACCTGGCCGACGGCACCACGAAGACCAGTCACAGCGAGTGGGGGGTAGCAGCATGATCTGGTTGACCTGGCGGCAACACCGCAAGCAGGCGTTCTACACGCTGCTGGCGCTCGCCGCGCTCGCCGCCCTGCTGGTACCGATCGGCATCGCGATGCGGCACACCTTCGCCGACCTCGGACTGACCGACTGTGCCAGCCAACTCGCCCGCGCCGACGTGGCGCAGGCGACCCGGGAGACCTGCGACGCGGGGTTCCACCGCTTCAGCAACAAGTACGGCAGCCTGAACCTGGTGGCCGTACTGCTGATCACCCTGCCGGCGCTTGTCGGCCTGTTCTGGGGTGCCCCGCTCGTCGCCCGCGAGGTGGAGCAGGGCACGCACCGGTTCGTCTGGACCCAGGGCGTCGGTCGGACCCGCTGGGCCGTGGTGAAGTTCGGGCTGGTGGGCACGGCGGTCGTGCTCCTCGCGGCGGTCTACGGGCTGGGCATGTCGTGGTGGGTCGACCCGCTCACGCAGGCGGCGTTCGAGGGTCGGTTCGGCGTGATCGTCTTCGACCTTCAGGGCGTCGCTCCGATCGGCTACACCCTCTTCGCCGTCGCGCTCGGCGTCTTCGTCGGCACCATCTGGAAGCGGATGCTGCCCGCCATGGGCATCACCCTCGCCGGGTACATCGGGGTACGAGCGGCTGTGGCGATCCTGGCCCGACCGCACTACCAGCCGGCCCGCACCCAGACCTTCCCCATCGAGGGGGAAGGGCCGCCGGAGATCAGCCGGGGGGACTGGGTCCTTGCCCAGGGCATCCGTAACCCCGACGGAGAGTTGATCTCGGACGGCCGGATCCAGTGCCCGCCGGCCGGGAAGGGGCCGGACGGTCGGGTCTGCGGTGCCGAGTTGGGCCTCGAACCGGGCGCGTACAACTGGCAGCTCTACCAACCGGCGGACCGGTTCTGGCTGTTCCAGGGCATCGAGACCGGCATCTTCGTCGCTCTGGCCTTCCTGCTGCTCTACCTCGCCATTCGCCGGGTGCGCCGGACCGCGTAGCTCGACGACGGGTGATCGCCGGGGCCACGGGGCTCGGCGATCACCCGTCAGGGCAGACCCTCGACGGTGAGCGACAGCCAGGACGCCAGGTCGCGCACCTCCTCGTGCACGGCCCGGGTCACCTCCGGGGCGAACGGCACGTCCTCGTGGATGGCGTGCACGGTGAACATGCCGCGCCGCCGCTCGGCAGTGGCGTCCACCTTTCCGACCAGCCGGTCGCCGTGCAGGATCGGCAGCGCGAAGTAGCCCCACCGTCGACTCGCCCTGGGCTTGTACATCTCCAGCACGTACTCGTACTCGAAGAGGTCGGCCAGGCGGACCCGATCGTGCACCAGCCGGTCGAACGGTGACAACAATGCCGTACGCCCGGTGAAGGGTTGCCCGAGCGCGGCCGGATCCACCCGCCACTCCCCCACGACGCCCTCGATCACCGCCGGCTCCCCCGCGTCACCGACCTCGGCGGGCTCTCCGGGAACGATGACCGCCTTCCGCCGGGCGATGCCCAGAGCCCGCAGCCGCCGCTCGTTGCGAAGCCGGCGCGCCTGCTCCAGCTCGATGACGGGCACCCCGGACGGATAGACCCGCTCCGCGACGTCCCAGAGCCGCTGCCGCCCCTGGCGGCCCGCGATCGCGACCTCGCCGCGCAGGACCAGGAACTCCAGCATCTGGGTGATGTTGCGGTTGTTCGTCCAACCGGAGGACGGCCAGGGCACGACGCAGGTGTCCGGGATGTCACGGGAGAGCAGTGGGCCACGGCGGCCGAGCAGGTCGAGCACGTCGCGCCGGAACGAGTCGTTGGCGCGCAGCCACTCGCGGTGGCGCTCATGACCGGGCGAGGCCGCCATCTCGGCGAGGAAGAGCCCCAGGTCGTCCATCGGTCGCACCATCGCGTGGTGCTCGAAGAGCGTCCGGTCCCGTTCGAGGGCCTCGCGCAGGTGCGCCGGCTGGTACGACGAGCCGAGCCGGCTCCAGCAGACGAGGTCGGCGCTGGGCGCGACAGCGGCGGTCGGGTCGATCTGCACCAGCGTCAACTGGCGGACCACGGTCAGCAGGTCGGTCGGACGCGGAGCGGCCAGCAGCTGGGCCCGGATGGCGATCCGCCGCGCCTGGGCCCGATCGAGTCGGTGCACATCCACGCCGGTGAGCCTAACGACGACCACCGACACCGATCGGGCCCAGAGAGTCGAACCCCGCGTCCGTTCGGGCTCAGCCGGCCAGCCGTCGGTACCGGGCCACCGAGAGCGGCAGGAAGACCGCGACCAGGACGAGCGGCCAGAGCACCGCCAGCACCGGGTAGTGCTGCGCCGCCCAGGAGTCGCCGCCCCAACCGGGGTTGCCGAACAGCTCACGGGTGGCACCGACGGTCGCCGACAGCGGGTTCCACGCGGCCACCGCACCGAGCCAGGCGGGCATTGTGGACGGTGCGACGAACGCGTTGGAGAGGAAGCCGAGCGGAAACTCCAGGGTCTGCACGGCCACCACGGCCGTCTGCCCGCGGGTGACCAACCCGAGGAAGATGCCGACCCAGATCAGGGCGAAGCGCAGCAGCAGGATCAACCCCACCGCCGCCAGCGTGGCACCGACCCCACCGTGTGCCCGCCACCCGATCGCGAGACCGGTCAGCAGCAGGACCCCGAGGGTGACCAGCGCGAACAGCATGTCGGCCACGGCCCGGGCCGCCAGCGGCGCCAGCGGTGAGACGGGCATTGACCGGAGCCGGTCGGTCACCCCGCGCTCCAGGTCCTCGGCAACGGCGATCGTGGTGAGACTGATGCCGAAGACCATGGTCATCACGAACATGCCCGGCATCAGGAACTCTCGGTAGCTCCCACCGCCGGGCACCTGCAACGCGCCACCGAACAGGTAGGCGAACATCAGCACGATCAGGATGTTGAAGCCGAGCGAGGCGACCAGCGGGCCGGGATCGCGTCGCCACCGGGCCAGGGCGCGCCAGATCAGCGTGCCGCTGTCGGCCAGGAGGGTGGGCCGGCCGGGCGTCAGATCCACCGGCCGGGCCGGCATGCTCACCGCGCTCATGCCGCCACCTCCGCTGTCGCCGCCCGGTGGCCGGTGAGGTGCAGGAACACGTCGTCCAGGGTTGGGCGGCGCAGCGCGACGTCCGCCACCGGGACGTTCACGGCGTCGAGTGACCGCAACACGTCGACGAGCGCACCGGCCTGGTGGCCGACCCGGACGCTCACCATCCGTCGGTCCACGTCGACAGTCGGTTCGTCGTCGGCCGCCCGGCGTATCTGGGCGACGGCGGCGGGAAGGTCGGTCGGCGCCGCGACGACCACCTCGATGCGATCGCCGCCGAGCCGGGTCTTGAGGTCGTCCGGAGTTCCCTCGGCGATCACCCGGCCGGCCTCGACCACCGAGATCCGGTCAGCGAGTTGGTCGGCCTCGTCCAGTTGCTGGGTGGTCAGCAGCACTGTGGTGCCGGCACGCACCAACTCCCGGACCGACTCCCACACCTCGTTGCGGCCACGCGGGTCCAGCCCGGTGGTGGGCTCGTCGAGGAAGAGGACCGCGGGGGCCAGGATCATGCCGGCCGCCAGGTCGAGCCGTCGGCGCATGCCGCCGGAGTACGTGCTGACCGGCTGCTCGGCGGCGTCGGCGAGACCGAAGCGTTCCAGCAGCTCGACCGCCCGTTGGCGGGCCCGGCGGCGGCCCAGGTGGAACAGCCGGCCGAAGAGCACCAGATTCTGCCGGCCGCTCAGCGCCTCGTCGAGCGCGGGATGCTGTCCTACCAGCCCGATGCGGTAGCGCACCTGATCGGCCTGGTTGGTCACGTCGAAGCCGGCCACCTCGGCACGACCCTCGTCGAGTCGGAGCAGGGTGGTGAGGATCCGTACCGAGGTGGTCTTGCCGGCCCCGTTCGGGCCGAGCAGGCCGCACACGGTTCCCCGCGGCACCCGCAGGTCGAACCCGTCCAGCGCGTACCGGTCCCGATACCGCTTGCGCAGCCCGTGCGCCACTATCGCGTCGGCTCCTGTCATCAGAGCGCTCCCCTCCTGAAACCGTGTCCCCGTTACCGTACAACGTACGATAGCGCGTACGGGAACGCCCATGAAGGCCCGATCGAATGGGGGGGCAGAACGGTGCCGGCGGAGAGCGTCGCGGCAGCCGTTGGATCACACGCCGGTGGGAAGTCGCGGCTACTCGGGGTCGGCGGTCCCGACCTGGCCCACGACACCGACGTTCAACGGATCGGCCAGGAGTTTGTCGAACGCCAACTCGGCGGCGCCGATCAGAACGGCGTCGCGGCCGAGCGCCGCCGCGCGCAACCGCAGGTGCTCGCGGGAGGCGGGCAGTGGCATGGTGTCGAGCCGGTCCCGGACCACGTTCGCACCGGCGGTGAAGATGTCGCGCAGCGAGCCACCGAACACCACGGCGTCCGGGTTGACCACGTTGACCAGGTTCGCCACGCCGAAACCGAGCCAGTCCGCCACCTGCTCGACCGCCGCGCGAGCGGTCGGGTCGCCGGCAGCCGCGGCGCGCAGGACCTCGGCCACCGCCGCGCGGTCGCTCGGATCACGGCCGGCGTGCCGCAACAGCGCGGCTTCGGAGATCTCGGTTTCCCAGCAGCCGCGTGAACCGCAGCCGCACGGCAGGCCGTTGGGGTTGACGACCATGTGGCCGACCTTGCCGCTGTGGCCCCGGTGGCCGATCACCAGTCGGCCGCCGACGATGATGCCGGCGCTGATGCCCAGGTCTCCGTGCAGGTAGATGACGTCGTCGATGCCGACCGCGACGCCCCTGGCGTGCTCGGCCAGGCCGGCGATGTCCGCCAGGTCCCCGGCGACGAAACCAGGCCCGGTGCTGAACTCCGCCTCCAGCGCGACGCCGAGCGTTTCGTCGATGCTGGCGATCCGGAGCCTGCCGTCCGGGTCGCGGGTGGTGTCGGTGACCGCCGCGGCGCCGCCGACCAGCAGGCCGTCGCCGGCCACCGAGCGTTCCATGTCACGGACCAGGTCGCCGAGGGGTCCGACGGCGTCGATCGCCGACATGCCGCTGGGGCGAGGGATCTCCCGCAGATCGAGGATCTGCCCGCCCAGGCCGACCCGGGCGGCACGCAGCCGGTCCGCGTCGATGCTCAACGCGTGTGCGTAGACCCGGTCGGAGCGAGGGCTGACCACGAGTGAGGGTCGGCCGGCGCGGCGGGTGGTGGCCGGCACCTCCTCGGTGACCAGGCCGCTGGTGACCAGGTCGGCCGCGAGGGCGCCGATGGTGCTTCGGTTGAGGCCGAGCCGGCTGGTCAGCTCGGCGCGGGACGTCGGTCCGTGCAGGTGGACGTAGCGCAGCACAGCGCCGAGGTTCTGCCGCCGGATCTCCTCCTGGCTGGCGCCGGGGAGCGCCGGCAGCGGGGTTTCCGCGTTGCGGCCGACGCCGGCTGGCCTGGCCCGTACTGGTGTCGCCACGGTCAGACCTCCTTCCGGGTCGAGGCCGGTTGGTGCGGGGGTGCAGGGACGACGATGGGTCCCCGTAGAAGAGACCCCCGACCCAACGGCGTTGCTACCAAACCAGCGGTGAATACA
>NZ_JBEZEH010000192.1:0-14145 GCF_040648775.1 Micromonospora sp. NPDC049089 | reverse complement strand
CCCGCGCCCCGCGCCCCGCGCCCCGCGCCCCGCGCCCCGCGCCCCGCGCCCCGCGCCCCGCGCCCCGCGCCCCGCGCCCAAGATCCGAGCAGGATCCCCAATGTTGCTGCCTCCGACTCGCCGGAGACCGCAAGATCCCTGATATTGCGCGGATCTCGGCGACGAGTACCCGGCGCGGGTCCGTTGGTTGCGTCACGGGTCCTTTGGAGCTGATGTCGTAGACGAATCAGCGTCGCCAGGGCAGCCGCGAAGCAACGTCGCAACGGAACTTACAGGGCAACACGGTGACGGCACCGTAGGGCAACTCACCACGGCAATCGCAGGGCATCACGGTGACGGCAACACTGTGGTGGTAGCCGCAGAGCAACAAGCGGTGGCGGCAGCCACAGAGCAACAAGCGGTCGCGGCAGCCACAGAGCAACAAGCGGTCGCGGCAGCCGCAGGGCAGCGCGAGTCAGTGGCACCGCCGGACGGCGCACGGCCGAGCCCAGGTCATGACTCGTTTACGACATCAGCTCGATAGCGTGCCGCACCCCTACGTCCACCCCTGCTCCCGGCCGGAACCGGGCCGGGAGCCTGCGAAGAAGATCCGACGGCGACGACCCCACGAGGGTCGAGGACTCAGCCGCCGGAGTCGTCCATCTCGGCACCCTCGGGGACCGTGTCGTCGTCCCGGCTGGCCAGCCAACCCTCCGGCAGGAAGACCTTGCCGGGCGAGTTGGTACGCCCGCGCGGCTGCCCGAGGGCGGTCATCGGGAACGGCTCCGCCGGGTCGAGCTTGCCGAGCAGGTCGTCGAGCTGGGCCAGGCTTTCGATCATCGCCAGCGAGCGCCGCAGCTCACCGCCGACGGGGAAGCCCTTGAGGTACCAGGCGACGTGCTTGCGGAAGTCGGTGCAGCCGTCGCGTTCACCTCGGGCCGGGTTGCGGGCGCCGGCAGTGAACTGGTCGACCAGCAGCTCGGCGTGCCGGCGCATGGTCACGGCCACCTCGCCGAGGGTGGGTAGCCGCCGCTCCGGCCGACCGTTGAAGGCGGCCTCCAGGTCGGCGAAGAGCCACGGCCGGCCCAGGCAGCCGCGCCCGATGACCACGCCGTCGACGCCGGTGTGGGCCACCATGCGCAGCGCGTCGTCGGCTTCCCAGATGTCGCCGTTGCCGAGCACCGGCACATCGAGGGCCTGCTTCAGGGTGGCGATCGCGTCCCAGTCGGCGGTGCCCGAGTAGCGCTGCGAGGCCGTGCGCCCGTGCAGGGCCACCGCTGCCACGCCGGCCTCCTGGGCGGCGAGCCCGGCTTCGACGTACGTCAGGTGGTCGTCGTCGATGCCCTTGCGCATCTTGACAGTGACCGGCACGCCGGACGGTGCCGCGGCGGCCACCGCGGCCCGCACGAGTCGCGCGAAGAGCCGCCGCCGCCACGGCAGCGCCGCGCCGCCACCGCGCCGGGTGACCTTCGGGACCGGGCAGCCGAAGTTGAGGTCGATGTGATCGGCCAGGTTGCGCTCGACGACGATCCGCACGGCGGCGGCGGTGATCTCCGGATCGGTGCCGTAGAGCTGGAGACTGCGGGGCTTCTCGTCGTCGCCGAACGCGATCATGCGCAGCGTCTTCGGGTTGCGCTCGACAAGCGCCCGAGTGGTGATCATCTCGCAGACGTAGATGCCGCCGCCCTGCTCGCGACAGAGCCGACGGAACCCGATGTTGGTGATCCCAGCCATCGGCGCGAGCACGACCGGCGGCAACACCTGGTGCTGGCCGAGAGTCAGCGGGCGCAGCGCGGGCACGGTCGAGGCAGTCACCGGACAAGTGTACGGGGCCCCGACCGGCGCTCATCGCGTCGGCCGAGGCCCCGTACGCAGAGTCTCAGCAGCCCGGGAGACGCTCGATCAGGTAGCGCTCGACCTGGTCCAGGGAGACGCGCTCCTGGGCCATGGTGTCCCGGTTGCGCACCGTCACCGCGTTGTCGTCAAGGGTGTCGAAGTCGACGGTGACGCAGAACGGGGTGCCGATCTCGTCCTGCCGCCGGTAGCGACGCCCGATCGCCTGCGAGTCGTCGAACTCCACCACCCAGCGCTTGCGCAGCAGGGTCGCGAGATCCTTGGCCTTGGGCGACAGCGCCTCGTTGCGGGACAGCGGCAGCACCGCCACCTTGACCGGGGCGAGCCTCGGGTCGAACCGCATCACGGTGCGCTTGTCCACGCCGCCCTTGGTGTTCGGCGCCTCGTCCTCGTCGTACGCCTCCAGCAGGAAGGCCAGCACCGCGCGGGTCAGACCCGCGGCCGGCTCGATGACGTACGGCATCCAGCGCTCACTCTTGCTCTGGTCGAAGTACGACAGGTCGACGCCGGAGTGCTTGCTGTGCGTGGAGAGGTCGAAGTCGGTGCGGTTGGCGACACCCTCAAGCTCGGCGAACTCGGTGCCACCGAACTGGAAGCGGTACTCGATGTCCACGGTCCGCTTCGAGTAGTGCGACAGCTTCTCCTTGGGGTGCTCGAACAGCCGCAGATTGTCCGCCGAGAGGCCGAGGTCGAGGTACCAGTTCCAGCGCTCCTGGAGCCAGTACTCGTGCCACTGCTCGTCGGTGCCCGGCTCGACGAAGAACTCCATCTCCATCTGCTCGAACTCTCGGGTCCGGAAGATGAAGTTGCCCGGGGTGATCTCGTTGCGGAACGACTTGCCGGTCTGCGCGATGCCGAACGGGGGCTTCTTGCGGGCGACCGTCTCGACGTTCTTGTAGTTGACGAAGATGCCCTGCGCGGTCTCCGGGCGCAGGTAGTGCAGCCCCTCGTCGCTCTCCACCGGGCCCAGGTAGGTCTTCATCAGGCCGTTGAACATCTTCGGCTCGGTGAAGGTGCCCTTGTTGCCGCAGTTGGGGCAGTTCAGCTCGGCCAGCGAGGTGAGCGGCTTGCCGTGCTTCTCGGCGTACGCCTCTTCCAGGTGGTCAGCCCGGAACCGCTTGTGACAGAACTGGCACTCGGTGAGCGGGTCGACGAACTCGGCGATGTGGCCGGACGCCTCCCACACCTTGCGGGACAGGATCACCGCGGAGTCCAGGCCGACAACGTCGTCGCGCTGCTGGACCATCGTCTTCCACCACTGCCGGCGGACGTTCTCCTTGAGCTCCACGCCGAGCGGACCGTAGTCCCACGCCGATCGGGTGCCTCCGTAGATCTCACTGGAGGGGAAGACGAAGCCTCGGCGCTTGGCGAGGCTGACGACGGCGTCGATACGGTCGGCTGGCATGTTTCCTCCTACGCCGGCTGGCGGTCGGCGGGGGCGAGATGTGGATGGAACGGTCGGTTCGGGACAACGGTACGACCACCGTCCCCCCGAGCCCAGCAGAATACCGGGGACGGGTCAGCTGACCTCGCAGACCTCCACGCCGCCGGTCTGCCCGTCCTGCCCGAGGCTGACCTGTTGCCGCTCCCGGTCGCCGCCGTCGAGGGTCACGTCGACCGGCACGGTCAGGTAGGTGGTGTCCACCTCGCCCACCCGGAACGCTGTCACCTGCGGTTCGGCGGCGGCGCGCCGTTCGAACTCCGGCCGGGACTCACGCCGCTGCGCGTCGTCGCAGAGCTGGTCGTACGCCCGCCCGTAGTTCCGCTCGACGAGCGCCTGGTAGTAGTCGCCGGTCACGGTGCGGGCCTGTTCCCGAATGGCCTGGACTCCGCTGACGGCCAGGCCGACGACGGCGGTGCCACCGCCGCCGCAGCAGAGCACCACGGCGAGCGCGCCGACGCCGAGGCCGATCCAGAGCCGAGTCCGGCGGCCCTCGGTGGGCGGCGCGGCGAACGGCGGAGCCACCCCGGGACCGGGTGGCGGGGCGGGTGCGGTCATAGGAGCAGCGTAGTGTCCGGCGGCTCAGCGGTAAGGACCCGCAGCCCGATCACTCTCGGCGACGACCACGGCCCCGCCGGGGGCGGCGGTGGCCAGCGCCTCGTACGCGGAGGGCTCGTCGATGGACTCGGCGAGCAGCGGCACGGCGCTGACCTTGACCTCGAAGGCGCCCAGCGCCCGCCGGTACGTGCCGACCGACTCCCATTCGGTGACCAGTGACCAGTGCCGGGGGTCGTCCAACGCCCGGACCAGTTGGCCGCGCAGGTAGCCGGGCCGGGCGGCCAGCGCGGTGAGGGCGGCGTGCGCCCGTTCGGTGAAGCCGTCGGCGGCATCGACGTCGACCACGAACCGGTTGGTCACCAGCACCGGGGGTTCCTCCTCGTAGAGTCTGTGGGATGCAGCGTACGCAGCGCCCTCTGCTCGCCCGGTTGGCCGGGGCGAACCCGACGTCGGTGTTCCTGCTCACCCTGGTGGTGGTGCTGGTGGCGTTCTTCACGCCCGGGGTGATCGGCGGGCTGCTCACGCTCGCGCTCGCCGGGGTCCTGATCGCCCTGTCGGCGACGACCTGGGCGGTTCAGGCGCCGCAGACCCGGCTGATCCGGCTGGTGATGCTCACCCTGCTGGTGGCTGTGGGTCTCGCGAAGCTCCTCTGACATGCAATCATGCGTTTTTGACAATCATTATCGTTGCCACGGACAGTTGACGACATGACCAACCGCGCCACGTACCGTGTCCTGGCCGCCGCGACCGCCCTCCTTGCCCTGGGCGCTGGAGCCGGCTGCTCCACCGGCGGTGCCGCCGGCGCCGACCCTCAGCGAGTCGACGTGGTGGCCGCGTTCTACCCCCTCCAGTTCCTGGCCGAACGGATCGGCGGCGACGCCGTCCGGGTCACCAACCTGGCCAAGCCCGGCGCCGAGCCGCACGACCTGGAGCTCAACCCGAGCCAGGTCGGAGAGGTCAGCGACGCGGAGCTGATCGTCTACCTCAAGGGGTTCCAGCCGGCCGTGGACGACGCCGTGGCCCAGAACGGCGGCGACCGGGCGTTCGACGTGACGAGCGTGCAACCGCTGTTGGACGCGTCCGCCGGCGGGCACGACCACGAGGGCGAAGAGGGGCACGCCGAAGAAAGCGGCGGCAAGGACCCGCACGTCTGGCTCGACCCGACCCGGCTGGCCGGCATCGGCGACCAGCTCGCCCAGCGGCTCGGCAAGGCCGACCCGGACCACGCCGCCGACTACACCGCCCGGGCGACTGCCCTGCGCGCCGACCTGACGACACTGGACGGCGAGTTCAAGCACGGTCTGGCGACCTGCCAGCGGCGGGAGATCGTGACCAGCCACGCCGCGTTCGGGTACCTCGCCGACCGCTACCAGCTCGACCAGGTCGGCATCACCGGGCTGAGCCCGGACGTCGAGCCCTCGCCGCAGCGCCTCGCGCACGTGATCGAGGAGGCCAAGGAGCACCAGGCCACCACGATCTTCTTCGAGACCCTGGTCAGCCCCAAGGTGGCCGAGACCATCGCCGGTCAGGTCGGCGCGAAGACCGCCGTGCTCGACCCGATCGAAGGGCTCGCCGCCGGCAGCAACGGGGACTACCTTTCGGTGATGCGCACCAACCTGCGGACCCTGCAGACGGCCTTGAGCTGCTCGTGACCTCACCTGTCATCACCGTCGAGCACGGGGTGGTCGGCTACGACGGTCGCCCCGTGCTCCGGGACATCTCGCTCACCGTGACCGCCGGCGAGGTGGTCGCGATCCTCGGCGCCAACGGCTCGGGCAAGTCCACCCTGATCCGCGCCGTGCTCGGGCTGGTGCCGATCAGCGCCGGCTCGGTCACCCTCTTCGACCGGCCGTTGCGCCGGTTCCGGCAGTGGGCACGCATCGGGTACGTCCCACAGCGCCTGGGCGCCGGCGGCGGCGTACCGGCGACCGTCCGGGAGGTGGTGGCCTCCGGCCGGCTGGCCCGTCGGGGGGTGCTTCGTCCGCCGGGTCGAGCCGACCGGACCGCCGTCGACGCGGCGCTGGGCGCGGTCGGGCTCGCCGACCGGGCCGGTGACCCGGTGTCCACGCTCTCCGGCGGCCAGCAGCAGCGCACCCTGATCGCCCGTGCCCTGGCCGGCCAGCCGGAGCTGCTGGTGCTCGACGAGCCCACCGCCGGGGTGGACGCGGCCAGCCAGGAGGCCTTCGCCGGCGCGCTGCGCGATTTCGTCGCCGACGGCGGAACGGTGCTGCTCGTCGCCCACGAGCTGGGCCCGCTGCGACCGGTGATCAGCCGGGCCGTCGTCGTCCATGAGGGTCGCATCGCCCACGACGGCGCGGTGCCCGACCCGGCCGGCCATCACGCGGAACCCGACCACGACCACGTGCACCCGCACTGCTACGACGAGCCCGCTGGGCTGTGGAGCAACTGACCCATGGAACTCTTCCAGTACCCCTACATGCAGCGCGCCCTGATCGGCGCGCTGGTGATCGGCCTGGCCGCGCCGGCGCTCGGCATCTACCTGGTGCAGCGCCGGCTGGCGTTGATCGGCGATGGTGTGGGGCACGTGGCGCTGACCGGCGTCGGCGCGGGGTTGCTGCTCAACCGCTCCCCGGTGCTGGTCGCGGTGATCGCCGCCACCATCGGCGCGATCGCCATCGAGATCGTCCGGGCCCGTGGGCGTACCTCCGGTGATCTGGCTCTGGCTCTGCTCTTCTACGGCGGCATCGCGGGTGGCGTACTCCTGGTCGGCCTCTCCGACGCGACCAGCGCGAACCTCAACGCCTACCTGTTCGGGTCGCTGACCACCATCTCGCCCGCCGACCTGACCACCATCGCGGTGCTCGGCGCGGCGATCCTGGTCACGATGATCGCGTTGCGGCCGGCGCTCTTCGCGGTCAGTCACGACGAGGAGTACGCCCGGGTCTCCGGTCTGCCGGTCCGCACGCTGAACCTGCTGATCGCGGTCGCCACAGCGGTCACCGTGACCATCGCCATGCGGGCCGTCGGCGTGCTGCTGATCAGCGCGCTGATGGTGGTGCCGGTTGCCACCGCCCAGCAGGTCACCCGGGGTTTCCGCAGCACGATGGCCGCCGCGATGGCGCTCGGGCTCTTCGCCGCCGGCTCGGGTGTCTGGGTGGCGGCCACGGCGGACACCGCGCCGGGCGCCTCGGTGGTGCTGGTGGCGATCGCCTCGTTCCTGGTGGTGGCCGTGGCCGGCGCTGTCTGGCGGGTCGTGCGCCGCCGGACGACGCCGACCGCCGTACCGACACCGGAACCTCACGAGGTCGTGCTGAGCTGAGCCTGGTCAGCGCGACGTCGGTGGTATTGGTTACCGTTGCAGGATGACCAGCGCGACGGGCTACGACGGGTTCGACGGGGCCAGCGAACTGCTCCGCGCCCTGTCCGCTCCCATTCGGCTGGCCATCGTCAGCGAGCTGGCCGACGGCGAGCGGTGCGTGCACGAGTTGGTGGAGAAGCTCGGCGCGGCGCAACCGCTGGTCTCCCAGCACCTGCGGGTGTTGCGCGGAGCGGGCGTGGTGCGCGGCTCCCGCCGAGGCCGGGAGATCGCCTACAGCCTGGTCGACGAGCACGTCGCGCACATCGTGGCGGACGCGGTCAGCCACGCCGGGGAGGGATCATGAGCGAGAGCACCGCCGCGGTGCGCAACACCCGGCAGCGTTCGGCGGTGAGCGCGCTGCTGGGCGAGATGGAGGGCTTCCACAGCGCCCAGGACCTGCACGCGATGCTGCGGCAGCGCGGCGAGCGGGTCGGCCTGACCACCGTCTACCGCACCCTCCAGGGGCTCGCCGACGCCGGTGAGATCGACGTGATGCGTCCGCCGGGCGGCGAGCACCTCTACCGCCGGTGCAGCGAGGGGCACCACCACCACCTGGTCTGCCGGGTGTGCGGGCGTACGGTCGAGGTGGCCGGCCCGGCCGTGGAAAGCTGGGCGGACCGGGTCGCCGCGCAGCACGGCTACGCCGACGTCAGCCACACCCTGGAAATCTTCGGCACCTGCCCGACCTGCCCGCGCTGACCACCGGCCCGGTCGGTCGCGATCCGGGCTCACTTCACGGGTGCCCCGCCAAGGCCGTTCGTGACACGCTGTCCGGCGTGAAGATCTATGCCGATCGGTTTCCGACAGCCGCCCGTCAGTTGCTCACCGACCTGCTCGTCGTCGCCTGGGTGTACGTGGCGATCCGCGGCGCGCTGTGGCTGCACGACCTGGTGCAGAAGCTCGCCGTACCCGGACAGAAGCTGGAGGGCGCGGGCAGCGGCCTCGCCGACAACCTCGCCGAAGCCGGCGGCAAGGTCGGCCGGGTGCCACTGGTCGGCGACGAGCTGACCGCTCCGTTCCGGCAGGCCGCCGACGCGGCCCGTGGGCTGGCCGACGCCGGCCGCGACCAGCAGCACCTGGTCGATCAGCTCGCCCTCGCCCTCGCCGTCGCGGTGCTGATCTTCCCGCTCGGCATCGTGCTCTTCGGTTGGTTGCCGCTGCGGCTGCGCTGGATGCGCCGAGCCGGGTCGGCCGCGAAGCTGGCCGTCGGGCCGGCCGGCCGGGATCTGCTCGCCCTGCGCGCCCTGGCCACCCAGCCGCTGGGCCAACTGACCCGGATCGGCCCGGACGTCGCTGAGGCGTGGCGGCGCGGCGACGACGCGACAGTCGACGCCCTGGCCGCTCTGGAGCTGCGCCAACTCGGTCTACGCAGCCGGGGCCGCTAAAGTCGTCGGGTGTTCTACTTCCTCGTCGTCATCGCCGTCCTGCTGCTCGGCTACGCCGCTGTCCTGGTCTCCTTCCTGCGCCGGGGCAAGAAGATTCCACCTGCGGCGTACCTGGCCCTGGCCGGGCTCAACGGTCTGATCCTGGCGGGGGTGCTGGCCTGGGCGGTCGCCCGCTGACCGAAGCCGCCGACCCGCGCCGCGGCCAACCCCTGCCGACCCGTACCCCGGTCAACCCCTGCCGACCCGCACCCCGGCCGACCCGCGGCGGGGTTTACGGCTTTGGCGGGATGCGGCGGCGGACGTCCTCGGAGGTGGACGGACCGGGCGACCACGGGGCCACCCAGGGCAGCTCCTCGGACGGGGTGAGCACGCCCTCCTCCAGGCTCGCGTAGCGCCCGGCGAGGATGCGCTTCGCGGCAGCGGTGTCGACCGAGTCGGTGTTGTCCCAGAGGCCGGCGAACAGGACGTCCACCCGCACCCGCGCCTGCCGGCAGAACAGGTCGGCCAGCTCGACGTTCTCCGGGCGGGTGTCCCGTTCGGCGGAGGCCCGGACGCAGACCGCGGACATCGCGAACAACTCGGCGCCGATGTCCACCACCCGGCCGAGGAACGCCTGCTTGCGCTCCATCTTTCCCTGCCAGCGGGACATCGCGTAGAACGTCGACCGGGCCAGCTTGCGCGACGACCGCTCCACCTGGCGCAGGTGCGCGGCGAGCGGGCCGAACTCGGCGTACGCCGAAGGGCTCTGCCCTCGACCGACGGCGAGGGTGGGCAGCCACTTCGCGTAGAAGGCGCCCGCTCGTGCGCCGGCTCGGGCCTTGCGGCCAAGCCCCGCGTCCGGGTCGATGATGTCGCCGGCCACCGACAGGTGGGCGTCGACCGCCTCCCGCGCGATCAGCAGGTGCATGATCTCGGTGGAACCCTCGAAGATCCGGTTGATCCGCAGGTCGCGCAGCATCTGCTCGACGGCGGCCGGGCGTTCGCCGCGGGCGGCCAGTGAGTCGGCCGTCTCGTAGCCGCGACCACCTCGGATCTGGATCAGCTCGTCGGCGATCTTCCAGGCCATCTCGCTGGCGTACAGCTTGACGAGTGCCGCCTCGATCCGGATGTCGTTGCGGTCGTCGTCGGCGAGCAGGCAGCAGAGGTCGAGCATCGTCTCCATGCCGTACGTGGTGGCGGCGATGAAGGAGAGTTTCTGCGCGACCGCCTCGTGCTCGCCCACCGGCCGTCCCCACTGGACCCGGTCGGCGGCCCACCCTCGGGCCACGTTCAATGCCCACTTGCCGGCGCCCACACACATGGCCGGCAGTGAGAGCCGGCCGGTGTTCAGAGTGGTCAGGGCGATTTTCAGCCCCTTGCCCTCGCCGCCGATGACGTTCTCGGCGGGGACGATCACGTCGTGGAACCGGGTCAGGCTGTTCTCCAGCCCGCGCAGGCCGATGAACTCGTTGCGCCGCTCGACGGTGATGCCGGGGCTGTCGCCGTCCACCACGAACGCGGTGATGCCGCCCCGACGTCCCTGCGTGGCCGGCACCCGGGCCATCACCACCAGCAGGGTGGCCACGATGCCGTTGGTGGCCCAGAGCTTCACCCCGTTGAGCCGGTAACCGGTGCCGTCCTCGGTCGGCTCCGCGATGGTGGCCAGCCGGGCCGGGTCGGAGCCGACGTCCGGCTCGGTGAGCAGGAACGCGGACACCTCACCGGCGGCGAGCCGGGGCAGGAAGCGTTGCTTCTGCTCGGGGGTGCCGAACATCTTCAGTGGCTGCGGCACCCCGATCGACTGGTGCGCCGAGAGCAGCGCGCCGATGGCCGGGCTGACCGAGCCGGCCAGCATGAGCGCTCGGCAGTAGTGCAGGTTGCTCAGCCCGAGCCCGCCGTACTTCCGGTCGATCTTCATGCCGAACGCGCCGAGGTCGGCCAGGCCGTGGAACACCGAGTCGGGTATGGACGCGTCCCGCTCGATGGCCTCACCATCCACCTCGGAGGTCAGGAAGGCGCGGAACCGACCAAGGAACTCCTCCGCGCGAGCCACGTCGTCCGGGTCGGATCGGGGCCACGGGTCGATCAGGTCGAGCCGGAACCGGCCGAGGAACAGCTCCTTGCCGAAGCTGGGCCGGTCCCAGGTGGATTCGCGGGCGGCCTCGGCGACCTGCCGGGCTTCCTTCTCGGTGACCTGCCCGGCTTCGGCGGGCAGCGGCGCGGCGGCACCGGCCGTGGGTTCGGAGTCGGGGCCGTCCGGTGCCGGTCGGCCGTTCTGCGTCGTGGTCACGGCTGCCCCCTCGAAGCTCGATGCGGCTACCGTCACGCTACCCCCGGTTGTTACCCAGGGGTAGCGCTGCGTGTAGATCGACGCGGTCAGCGTTCCTCGATGGTGTCCGGGTCGTCGTCATCGTCGTCGATGTCGTCCTCACCCCAGCTGCGCCGGGCGAACGGCAGCACCATCCAGAAGGTGAGGAACCACAGCCCGGTCAGGGCGCTGAGCAGGAAGGCGATCGGCCGGTCCAGCACGAAGTCGGTGATCAGCAGGACCGCGCTGACCATCGCGATCAGCATGAAGGCGAGGCCGCCGGTCGCCATCCGGTGCGCGAAACGGACCAGCTCCGGTTTACGCCCCTGCCGGAACAGCGCCCGGTGGAACGCCACCGGCGAGATGATCATCGCGGTGGCGGCGGCCGCCGCGAGCAACGCCACGATGTAGACGTCGCGCTGGAACTCAGTGGTCTCGTTGAACCCGTTACTGAACGGCAGGGTGAGCAGGAAGGCGAAGAGGATCTGCACGCCGGTCTGGGCGACCCGCAACTCCTGCAGCAGGTCGGCGAAGTTGCGCTGCCAGCGCTGCTTCTCGGTCTCCTTGGACACGCGCTACCTCCGGTGAGACGCTACTGCCGGCGGTCCCGCCCGCCGGCAGCAACGCCAATGCCCCACCCGGCCGAGCGCGAAACAGGTTCACGACACCTGTCGTTCATCTCGGCGACGCACGTCGGCCGCCGGCGGCGTCAGGACCCGCGTCGGATCCGGCCGGCGTACCGCGCTTCCAGCGCGTTGTTGTGCGCGTCGCCGTCCGGGATGTTCGCCGACAGGTAGACCGGGGGCCGCTCCCCCGCCGCCAGCAACCGCGCCACCACCTCCACTGTCACCTGCTGCGCCAGCAGCGCCGCGGTGATCGAGGAGACCGCGCCGACCGCGCCACCACCGGGCAGGGGCAGCGTCGCGTCGCCGTACGGCGCACCGTTGTCGAGCACCACGTCGGCGAGGTCGCTCAGCTTGCGCCCGGACGGGTGCCGGGAGGCCATTCGGCCGGAGTGCCGCGCCGAGGTGATCGCCACCAGCCCGTGACCGTGCTCCTTCACCAGCGTGGCGAACTCCACCATCGCGCCGTTGACGCCGGAGTTCGAGGCGAGCACGAAGACATCGGTGGGGCGCACCGGGGCCAGCTCGTAGAGGCGGTGCGCGACGGCCGGGTCCCGTTCCAGCAGCGGGCCCAACCGGTCGGCCGGTTCGCCGCCGAGCAGCACCAGGTCGCGTAGCGCGATCCGGTTGGTCGGCACCAGACCACCCGCCCGTCCGGCGATCTCCATGGCGAGGGCCTCCGAGTGCCCGGTGCCGAACGCGTGCACCACGCCGTCGGCTCGGACGGCCTCGGCGATCAGGTCGGCGGCCCGCCCCACCGCCTCCCGCTGACTGGCGGCCACCCGGCCGATCGTCTCGGTCACCACGGCCAGGTAGTCCTCGGCACTCACCGTCATACGTCCTCCGTCGTTCGATTGCGGGCCAGCAGCCCGTTGGTGTCCACTGCTGCTCAGGCTGTCCCGCCGGCTCGGGCCAGGATCGCCTCGGCGAGCGGGGCCGGTGCCGCGTCCGGGATCCAGTGACTCACCCCGGGCAGCTGCACGAAGCGGTAGTCGCCGGTGACGTTCTCCGCGCACGCCTCGGCGGCGGTCCGGCCGATGGCGACGTCCCGGTCACTCCAGACGTACGTGGTGGGCACCGCGACCGGGCCGACGCCGGCCAGGTCGGCGCGGGACATCGCCCGGTACCAGTTCAGCGCGGCCGTCAGCGCACCCGGCTCACGCATCGGGTCGGCGTACCGGTTCACCCGGGAGGTGTCGCCCACCCCGCCGAGCATCTTGCGCAGCGCGGTGGCGTGCCACGCCAGCAGGACCTTCTCCGCTTTTTCGGGCTTGCGGAACAGGGCGATGTACGACGAGCGGGCCTTCTGTTGGGCGTCGTTGCTCAGGGCGTACGCCATGGCCGCCGGATGCGGTACGGACACGGCGGTCAGCGTGTGGACCCGCTCGGGGTGCCCGGCGGCGACCGCCCAGGCCACGATCGCACCCCAGTCGTGGCCGACCAGGTGCACGGCGTCCAGCCCGAGCGCGTCGAGCACCGCCACCACGTCGGTGACGAGTTCGGGAATCCGGTAGTCGGCCACCACCGTGGGCCGGGCGCCGGGTGAGTAACCGCGCTGGTCCAGCGCGTACGTGCGCAGCCCGCCCGCGTGCAGCGCCGGCACCACGTCGTCCCACTCGCCGCTGTGCTGGGGGAAACCGTGCAGCAGCAGGACGGGTACGCCGTCCGTCGGACCGCCGACGGTCACCTCGAACGTGAAGCCTCGCGCGTCAACCCGCATGATCGGAAGCGTACCCAGACGGCGGTCGGCCGCTCGCTCCCGCAGGTCAGGCGGATGCCCTGCTGGGCCCGCGCCCCTGGTCGGTGTTAGCGTCAGCGAGACAACTTCATATCCGACAGGGGAGCGCACAGCGCTGAGAGTGCGGGCACGCCCGCAGACCCTCGAACCTGATCTGGGTAATGCCAGCGCAGGGAGTTCGGTCGACCTCCAGCCGCGCCGCAGTCCGGTGCCACCGGACGCGGCGTGCGTCTTCTCCTGGTTCGCACTCACGAACTGGGAGCACCACATGACATCCACCACTGACACACACCGTTGGCGCACCATCGACATCGTGGTCGCCTCGGTGATCGCGGTCGCCTTCGGCGTCATCTTCTGGGCCTGGGGCCTGGTCTGGAGCGCCACTGAGGGCGCGTTCGCCTTCTTCCCGCCGGCGCAGACGCTGCTCTACGGCGTCTGGCTGATGCCGGCGGTGATCGGCGGGCTGGTCATCCGCAAGCCCGGCGCCGCGCTCTACTGCGAGACCGTGGCCGCGGTCCTGTCCGCGCTGCTGGGCAGCCAGTGGGCCGGCACGGTCATCCCGCAGGGCATCGTGCAGGGCATCGGCGCCGAGCTAGCCTTCGCCGCCTTCCGGTACCGGTCGTTCCGCCTGCCGACCGCGGTGTTCGCGGGCGCGCTGACCGGCCTCAGCGCCGCGCTGTTCGACTTCTTCGTCTGGAACGTCGACTACGCGCTGACCGACTACCGCATCCCGTACGCGCTGCTCACCATCGTCAGCGCCACAGTGATCGCCGGCCTGGGCGGTTGGCTGCTGACGAACGCCCTGGCCAACACCGGCGTCCTGGACCGCTTCCCGGCAGGCCGAAACCGAGCCCTGATCTAACCCCCACCCAACGGCGTTGATCAAGAGGTTTGCGTGGACAAAAACCCAAAAAAATACACCAAAAACAAAATATAAAAAAAAATGAGTTTTTGGGGGGTG
>NZ_JBEZEH010000191.1:0-14184 GCF_040648775.1 Micromonospora sp. NPDC049089 | reverse complement strand
CCAGTCCGCAGCCCTCAGCCCCCAGTCCGCAGTCCGCAGCCCCCAGTCCGCAGTCCGCAGCCCCCAGTCCGCAGTCCGCAGCCCCCAGCCCGCAGTCCGCAGCCCCCAGCCCCCAGCCCGCAGTCCGCAGTCCCCAGCCCGCAGCGCCCAAGCCCTCCGACTGACTGCCCCGCCCCGCCCCGCCCCAGCTCCGCCTCGGCTGCGTCGATCAAGGACTTGTGGTGCCCCGCAAAAGGTGCGTATGGCCAGTAGTTGCCCACCACAACTCCATGATCGACTTTGCGGAGGGGTGGCGGGGAGCGCGGCGGGGTGCGGCGCAGCGTAGCGGGGTGCGGCGGGGTGCGGCGGGACGCCCGACGTCGCATATCCGCCCCCCGATCACCGCCCAACCCTGCCCGCGCCCCTGCCCGTGCCCTGCCCGTGCCCGTGCCCTGCCCGCGCCCGTGCCCTGCCCGCGCCGATCTTGCACTTTCGGTCGACGTAATGCGCCTTCAGCCCTGTTTTGTCGGCACAGAAAGTGCAAGATCGCGGGGGTGGGCGGGGGTGAGGCCTGTTCCGGCCCGGCCTGTTCCGGCCCGGCCCGGCCTGGTGGGGTGGGCGGGGTGAGGGGGCGGGGCGGGTGGGTTAGCGGGGGGAGATTGAGCGGTAGTGGGTTTTGTCGGTGTTGGCGAGGCTGTAGGTCTGGGAGCGGGACGGGGTGGGGACGACCACCAGGCCGGGGCGCTCGACCAGCAGGGGAGTGCCCGGCGGAACGGACAGGGAGCTGTCCCGGGTGGCCCGCCAGCTCAGCACCACCAGCGGCTGACCGGGCACCGGCAGTTGGTACGCCTGCAACGGGGTGGCCCGGTCGGCGGGTGAGACGACGGGCGCGCTCCCGTCGGCAGGTCGATAGATCACCGCCGTCATCGCGCCGGCGTCGGTGTCCCAGCTGAGCTGCTGCAACTCGGCCGGCTCGCCGCCGCCGAGGGCAACTTCGCCGAGCGAGCGTACGGTGAGTTTCGCCATCGGCCAGGACGTCGGCACCGAGCGTGGGGCGTCCCGGTCCCCGATCCGGCGCGGGATGCTGCCGAAGGGGCCCCGGTCGCCGGACAGCACGCAGGTGTCCAGACCGGTGAGCGCCCGCCGGCCCGTGCCGGACTCGTCGCGGACCAACGGGTAGCGCGGGTCGACGGTGCCGGTGCCCAGGTCGAGCAGCCGGTCGGCGGCCCGACCGCGGGGGAGCGACTCCGTGGTTCGCAGGGTCGCGGTCACGCCGACGGCGGTGCAGGACGGCACGTCGACCGGTGCGCTGAGACCGTCCGCGATGGTCAACGTCCGGTCCTTGGGCCCGAGGAGGCTCTGCACCCGGGCCGAGACCAGGTAACGCCGGCCGCCGGCCGTCTGCACCGGCAGCACGTCGGAGTAGACGAGGTAACCCGGATCGGTGTATTCGGTGGCGCGGGTCACCGTGTACCGGTCGCCCTCGCGAGTCAGTTGCAGAAGCCAGGATGCGCTTTCGCCGGGCACGTCGGCGGCCACCAGCGCCACCGGGGCGCCGTCGACCCGACCGGAGAAGAGGATGCCCGACGAGGGCAGGTGCGCGCGGTCGTCGGCCGGCGACCGCCAGCTCCGGACCGCCGCGGTGACCGCCGACGTCGCCGTGGCGTCGCTGGAGAGGTCGCCCCGGGGCGGCCACACGGCGAGGGTGCCGTCCAGGCTGTCGTACCCGACCCGGAGGTCCTGCGGCTTCCGCTCGGCAACCGGACCGCAGGCGGTGCCGGCCAGCAGCGCGCTCAGCAGGACGGGAAGCGCCCTGCCGTACCGACGGCCTGGAGTCACCTGGCCCGCCCCCGATCGCCTCGCCGTCGCTGTCGGAAAGCGCCATAGTACGAGATGTCCGATGCGGCACCTCAGTTGGCCGGCATCCGAAGCACCACAATGGACACCACCGGGGGTTTAGGGCGTTTTGGTTACTCCGGTAGACTCCGCCGACTGTGACGCCTGCCGAGTCCCGCGCCCTGCCCGCGCCGCACCCGGAGGCGGTAGCCGACTCCGCCGAGCTGGTGAGCTACCGCACACCGGCCGGTCTCTTCGCCGGCCCGCCCGCGCTGGCCGCCCCCACCACAGCGCCGGCCGATCCCGAAGCGCCGGCCGACCCGGCCACAGCGCCGGCCGATCCCGAAGCGCCGGCCGCCCCAGGAGCGCCCGCCGAACCCGGAGCGCCGGCCGAGAGCGCGGTGCCGACGCGAGCGCGGTGGCGGTGGACCCGGCGGCGGCAGCATCTGGCGGTGGGCGGGCTGTTCCTGCTCGCCGCACTCTGGGTGACCAGCCGGATCTGGTTGGACCCCTCCGGTCGGGTGGCCTCGCTCTACACCGGTGACCCGGCGCAGGTGCAGTTCTTCCTCGCCCACTCGGTACGCGTGGTGCTGCACGGCGAGTACCCGTTCTACACCGAGCAGTTCAACTACCCGGACGGCGTCAACCTGATGGCCAACACTGCCGTGTTGGCGCTGGGCATTCCGATGGTCCCGGTGACGCTGCTCTTCGGGCCGGCGGTCTCCTTCGTGGTGCTGGTCACGCTCGGGCTCGCCGGCACCGCCATGGCCTGGTACCTGATGCTCTCCCGCCACCTGGTGCGTACCCCGCTCGCGGCGGCGGTCGGCGGCTGGTTCTGCGGTTTCTCGCCCGCGATGCTCTCGCACGCCAGTTGGCACCCGAACATCATCAGCCAGTTCCTGCTGCCGTTCATCGTGTGGCGGGTGCTGGTGCTCACCCGCTCCGGAAAACCGGTTCGGGACGGGGCGCTGCTCGCCCTGCTGGTCACCGCGCAGGCGTTCATCAACGAGGAGATCCTGCTCTTCACGGCGCTGGCCTGCGGCGTCTTCCTGCTGGCGGTGCTGGCTCAGGAGCCGGCCCGGTGGCGAGCGGCCTGGCGGCCTCTGGGCGTCGGCGTGGTGACCTGCGCGCTGCTGGCGGGGGCGCTGCTGGCGTACCCGCTCTACGTGCAGTTCGCCGGGCCGATGGCCTACCACGGGCTCAGCGACGCGGTGAAGGACTACGGCAACGACATCGCCGCCTTCTTCGCCCCCGGCTCGCCCACCCTCGGCGGCAACCAGCGAGCCAACATCAACCTGGCGCCGAACTACTCCGAGGAGAACGCCTTCTTCGGCTGGAGCCTGTCGATGCTGGCCATCGGCATCGTGGTCTGGCTGCGCCGGGAGTTGATCGTTCGGGCGCTCGCGGCGACCGGCGTGTTCTTCGCCGTGCTGTCCCTTGGCGAGCGGGTGTCCTGGTGGGACCGCGAGCTGATCACCGGACCGTGGCAGTGGTTGGTCCACCTTCCGCTGCTGGACGCGGTGGTGCCGACCCGGTTCGGGCTCATCACCAGCGTGGTGATCGGCCTGCTGCTGGCGCTCGCCGTCGAGCGGGCCTGGGCGCTACGCCCGGCCGACCGCCGTACCGTCCGGGTGCTGACCGCCGCGGGCCTGGCCTTCGCGTTGCTGCCGATCGCACCGATGCCGCTGCGGATGGTCTCCCGGCCGCCGGTGCCGGACTTCATCACGGCGGACCGGTGGCGGGCGTACGTCGGGCCGGACCAGACGCTGGTGCCGATCCCGGTGCCCAGCATGGGCAACACGCACGGCATGCGCTGGGCGGCGGCCACCAACCTCGACTTCAAGATCCCAGGCGGTTACTTCCTCGCGCCCCGCAACGGCAACACCGGTGACGCGGGCCGTTTCGGCGGTCGTCCCAGCGGCGTGGGTCAGATGTTGGAGGAGGTGGCGACCACCGGGCGTACGCCCAAGCTTGACGACCGGCAGCGTCGGCGCTTCGCCGACGAGCTGCGGCACTGGCGGGCGGCGATCCTGGTGCTGCCGGTGCGGCAGCAGAACGTCGAGCCACTGCGTCGTACTGTCGAGGAGCTTGTCGGTCCGGGCCGCCAGGAGTTGGACGTCTGGGTCTGGGACGTCCGGACGCTCACCGACCGTTCGGTCTGATGACCACCGGGACGACGTCCCCGAACATCTCGCCCCCGGCGACGGTCGGCGCGTCCCGCTCGGCCTGGCTGCGGGACGCGCTGGTGGTGGCCGGCTATCTGGGCCTCGCGGTGCTGGTGACCAGCGGGCAGTGGAGTCACCCGTGGCGGCTGTTCCACCAGGCGGGTGACCAGATCCTCTTCGAGTGGATGCTGGCTCACGCCGCGCATGCGGTGGTCGAGGGGGAGAACCCGCTCTTCAGCACCGCGTTGAACGCGCCCGACGGGGTCAACCTGATGGCGAACACGTCGGTGCTCGGTCTGGGTGTTCCGCTCACTCCGGTCACAGTGCTCTTCGGCTCGCAGGTGGCGTTCTGCGTGGCGGTCGTCTGCTGCCTCGCCGGGTCCGCCGTCGCCTGGTACGTGCTGCTGCGCCGCCGGCTGGTCGGCACCCGGGCCCCTGCCGCGGTGGGTGGGCTGATCTGTGGCTTCGCCCCGGGCATGATCGCCCAGGCGGGGGCCCACCTGCACATCGCCGCCCAGTTCCTGGTGCCCGCGATCCTCGCCCTGGTGTTCCGGCCGGCCTCGAAGACGACACGAGACGGCGTGTGGCGGCCCGGCGTCGGCCTGGGGCTGCTGCTCGTCTGGCAGGTCTTCATCGGCGAGGAGGTGCTGGTCTTCCTGGTGCTCGCGGCCGGCGTCTTCGCGTTGGGTTACGCGCTCGCCGACCGGGTGGCCGCACGGCGGCTGGCGCCGGCCCTCTGCGGTCGGCTCGCGGTGGCCGCCGGCGTGGCGGGGGTGCCGCTGGCGTACCCGTTGTGGTTCCAGTTCTACGGCCCGCAGCACTACTCCGGGATGGCGTTCGCCACGCAGGGCTTCCAACTGGACGTCGCCTCGTTCACCGCGTCGGCCCGGCAGACAGTGCTGGGTGACGACTGGCTGCCAGGGCTGCTCTCGCCGAATCCGACCGAGGAGAACTCGTTCTTCGGCCCGGGCCTGCTGGTGCTCGCCGTGGTGATCGTGATCTGGCAGTGGCGACGACCGCTGGTCCGGGCACTGGCCGCCTGCGGCGTGGTCTTCGCCCTGCTCTCGCTCGGCGACGAGTTGCGGGTGGACGGTGCGGCCACCGGCATTCCGGGGCTGTACCGGCTGGTCGGTGGGTTGCCGTTGCTCGATCTCGCGGTGCCGGCCCGGTTCGCGCTGGTCTGCGTACCGGTGCTGGGGGTGCTGGTGGCGCTGTCAGTGGACCGGGTCCGGGCCGCGCGGGGGCCGAACGTGGCACCGGGCCTACCGGTGCGGCTGCTGTGGGCCGGCGCGGTCGCCGCCGCGTTGCTGCCCCTGTTTCCGACGCCGATCCGCGTCGTGCCGGTCGCGCCGGTGCCGGAGTTTCTCGCCGCCGGTGGCTGGCGTCCGCTGGTGCCGCCCGGTCGGACGGTGGTCGCGGTGCCCCCGGTCACCGGTGCCGGGCGCAGCCCGGTGATGCTCTGGTCCGCCCGTACCGGTTTGGAGTTCGCCGCGCCGGGCGGTTACTTCATCGGCCCCAGCGCCCCGGACGACCCGGCGGCCCGCTGGGGCGCGCCGGACCGGCCCACGTCGGTGCTGCTGCGGCAGGTGGCCGAGACCGGCGTGGTGCCGGCGCTCGACGACGCCGCCCGCCGCCAGGCGGTCGAGGACCTGCGGCACTGGCGTGCCGCCGTGGTCGTACTCGGGCACCTGGAGCACGGTGACCCGGTCCGCCGAACCGTCGACGACCTGCTCGGCCCGGGCCGACCGGTCGACGGCGGATGGTTGTGGGACGTCCGGGACCGGGTCGGCTGACTAACCCACCAGGGCGCGCACGTCCCAGACCCAGACGTCGTCCACCCGCTGCGGTGGCCCGATCAGGGCGGTGACCAGCTCACGGAGCACCGCCTCGCGGGGGTGCGCCCCGAGCACCACCACCGACGCCCGCCAGAACCGTAGATCCTCGACGGCCTGCCGGCGGTTCTCGTCGGTCAGCGCCGGAACCGTGCCACTGTCCATTGTCGAGTAGATGAGGGTGCTGGTTGGTCGGTTCGGCGCGCCGAAGACCCCCTCACCCAGCTCGTTCGGGCCGATGAAGTAGCCGCCCGGAACGGGGAACTCCTGCCCGGTCAGCGCACTCCACCGCAGCGTCGGCAGACCGTGCACGTTGCTCGGGATCGGCACCGGCACCAGGGTGCGACCCGCCGGCACATACGGCCGCCAGCCGCCCGCGGTGATGAAGTGCGGCGGCGGGTCGATCTGCTGAGCGGGCAGCGGGCGGGGGAAGAGCGGCAGCACGGCGAGGGCGACCGCCGCGTACCCCACCGGGCGCAGCCACCGGCGGCGGGAGGCGGCCGGCGCGGCCGGCGCGTCGTCGGTCGTCGCCGGAGTCGCGTCATCGACGCGCTGGGCCGGCACCCGCGGCCGGTCGGCCACCGCGCGCCCCTGGCGGTGCGCGGCGTCCCAGGTCAACGCGAGCAGTACGCCCACCGCGGCCGCGACCACCAGCGTCAACCGGGTCGGCATCATCATCTCGACCAGCGGCAGGTCGTCCGACACGTACGACCACGGGCCGCGCACGCCGGTCTCCACACCGTTGAAGCGCACGAACGGCCCGATCGCGGCCACGCTGAACACCACGATGAGCACCGCGGCGATCCGGGCGGCCAGCGAGCGGCGTACGAGCAGCACCAGAGCCACCACCGAGAGCAGCACCAGCGGCCAACCGAACCAGGTGTTCTGCTCGGTCAGACCGATCGTCTTCTCCACTGCCGGGTCACCGGCCCAGGTGTCCCTGGCGAACGTGACGAAGGCGACCAGGTCCTCGCCCCAGTTGTGGAACACGCCACCCTGCAGGCCCCGGTAGGACTGCGGGCCGTTGAACTGGAACCAGATCGGGTACGCGGTGAGCACCAGCGCCAGCCCGCCGGCGACGCCGAGTCCGGCCAGGAAGGTGCCGGCGGCGGCCCGGGTGGCCCGCGGCCGCTGCACGGCGTACGCCAGCACGATGACCAGGCAGGCCAGCGCGGTGAGCAGCAGCATCTCCTCGTTGATGAAGATCTGGTACGCCACCAGCGCACCGAGCACGAGGCCGTTGCGGCGCCACCGGCCCGGCTCACCCAGGGTCAGCACCCGCACCACGATCAGCGGGAGCAGGAAGTTCGAGACGAAGTTCGGTTGGCCGTTGGCGTGGTGGATGATTCCCGGCGCGAAGCCGAGGAAGGCGCCGCCGACGAACGCCGCCGCCCGGGAGCGCACCAGGTGGCGGGAGAGCATCCAGTACCCGGTGCCGGCGGTGGCCGCCAGCGCCGCGCCCAGGTAGACGGCGTACATCACCTGGGGGCCGAGCAGCATGGTCAGCGGGGCCAGCGGCAGGGTCACCCCGAGCAGCGAGGTGTTGGCCATCATGTTCACCCCGTCCGGGGCGTTCTGACGGGCCGTGAACAGCGGGTTCTCCAGGTGCCGCACCGAGTACTCGCCGTGCGCGAACAGCCACTCGAACCAACTGTGGTCGGTGGGCAGGTGCGAGGAGACCCGGCCGTTGACGTCACCCCAGTAGTTGAGGCAGACGAAGACGCCGAGCAGCACATAGGCTCCGAGGGCCAACAGGTCGGCTCGGGCCGGACGGCGTCGAGGCCGCCGTGTCGACTCGGCCTCGACCGGGTCGGCGTCGGTCACGGGAATCAGCGAAGGGTCTACCACCGGCACAGCCACGACGCGCCATCGTACAGGCGGGGTTCCGTCACTTTTGCCGGGCCGGTGCGCTGACGGTCGGTTTGCCGGACGGTGACTCGTCGGCCAGCCTTACCTGGTGACGGAAGGACGGTCGTTGTCGATCATCGAGCTGGGCGAGATCAGCGACGAGCCCACGTCGGCACCTCCGGTTCGCCGCCCGCGCGCCGTCGGTCGCCCGCTGCGCAGCGCGACTGTGTTGCTTCTCAGCCTGGTGATGCTGGCCGGTGCCGCGCCGTCGACGCAGCGCACGGTGAGCGTGGTGCCGGGGTCGCGGATGGCCACCGCGTATCTGGCCGGGGACGGGGTCTACGTGGTCGATCCGCCGGCACCCGACGGGGAGCGGTACCTGACCGCGTACGCCCAGCCGGCACCGACCGGCGTCGGGGTGCGGCGGCGGTGGCAGGCGCCGCTGGCCCGCACGGCCAACTACCTCGAGGTCCGGGTCGAACGGGGTCTGGTGCTGGCGCTGGCGGTCACCGCCCCGAACCGGCGGTTCCAGACCACCGCCTTCGACAGCGCGACGGGCCAGCAACGCTGGCAGCATCCCGGTGCTCCCCAGCCGACCCCTCGCGGTGGCCTGCTGGTGACCAATGGCCGAGAGGACGGGTCGGGCGCGATGAGCGGGGTGGAGCCCGACACCGGCCTGGTGCTCTGGTCGGTGCCGCTCCCGCCGGCCGCCAGCCCCACCTACCACCTCACGTCAGAGGGGCAGGTCGACCGGTTCGTGCTCCTGCAACCGACCGGCGAGGTGCAGGTGCACGACGCCGACACCGGCCAGCTGCTGCGCAGCATCGACACGCTGCCCGGTGACCGGTCGGCGTACCAGCGGGTGCAGATCGTCGCCGACCTGCTGCTGCTCGTTCCGCCGGGCAGCACCCGGCTGGTGAGCTTCGGGCTGGCCGAGTTGGAGCCACGGTGGACGGCGGAGGTGACGTTGGTGTCGCATGCGCTCGAATGCGGCGGTCTGCTCTGCGCGGTGCCGCAGACCGGCGGCCTCCAGGTGCTCGACCCGGCCACCGGCTCGGTGCGGTGGTCGGAACCGGGCCAGGACGTCCTGGCCGACGTCCGCTACGGTCGGCTGCTGATGGCCAGGCCCGGCCAGGGGTACGCGGTGCGGGACGCGGCCACCGGGCAGGTACGAACCGAACTGGGCGTGTGGAGTCTGATGCCGGTGCTGGGACCGGACGATCCGTTGGTCGGTGTGCGGCGAAGTGACGACGGTCGGATGGTCGTCGCCGAACTGGACCTGGTGGCCGGTCGGACGCGGATCGTCGACGTGCTGCCGGGTATCGCCGGCAGCTGCCAGGCGTCCCTGCCGGTCCTGCTCTGCCAGCGCCTCGACGGCACCACCGCGCTGTGGCGGTTGACGCGATGACCGGGCCGGTGATCGACCTCGGTGAGCTGCGGCACGACCCGGACCCGGACCCGGTGCCCCGCCCGCCCCGCGCTCATGGTCGTCCGCTGCGCGTGGCGCTGGTCGTGGTGCTCGCGCTCGTCACGCTCGCCGGTTCCGTCGTCACACCATCCCGGCCGGCCCCGGTGACGCTGCCGGTCCGGTCCGGGTCCGACGTCATGGTCGACGGTGACCTCCTCCTGGTCCTGGAGCCGACCAACACCACGACCCGACGGGCGCGGGTGTCCGCCTACCGGTTACCCGGCGGCGAGCCGGTCTGGCAGGCGCCGCTGTCGGCGGAGGCCAGGTACTGGGGGATGACTCCACTGGCCGGGATGCTGCTGGCCACCGGCTACGAGATCGGCCCGGAGGGTCGGGACACGATCACCGTCGCGCTGGACCGGGCGACCGGGGCGTACCGGTGGCAGCAGCCAGGCACCGTCTCCAAGCTGACCGACGGCAACGTGCTGCTGCGTAGCGGCGGCGAGACCTTACCGTCCACTCTGCGCGCGGTCGATCCGTGCTGCGGCACCGTGCGTTGGCAGCTCTCCGGCGCCAGCGCCGAGACGACTGTGCGGGGCACCGAGCGCGGGGTGGACCGCGTGGTGCTCAGCGAGGCGGACGGGCCGGTCGAGGTACGCGACGCGATCACCGGCGCGGTGCTGGCCCGCGCCGACCTGCGCCCGCCCGACGGTGGTCGGATCGGCCTGGACCTGACGAAGGACCTGCTTCTGGCCATCGACAGAGGCTCGGGCACTGTCACCGCGTACGGGCTGGACCAGCTTGAGGCCCGCTGGACCCGCGCCCGGCTCCACATCGACTTCGCGCTGGACTGCGGCCCCGTCCTGTGTGTGCGTACCGGCAACAACGAGCTACAGGCGCTCGACCCGGCAACCGGCGAGGTGCGCTGGAGCAGCACCCAGTGGGGGTGGGCCTGGCCGACCGGCGGCCGGCTGATGGCCAACATCAGCGGAATCGGTCCGCTGGAGCAGTACATCGTGCTCGATGCGCTGACCGGCCAGCAGGTGGCCGACCTGGGCCGGTGGGAGCTGTACCAACTCGGCCCCGGCGGCCGGTTGGTCGGCATACGGCGGCACCCCGACGCAGGGGTGCTCGTCGGTGAGTTGGACGTCGGCGCCGGAGAGGTGCGCATCGTGGACGTGCTGCCCGACGCCACCGGGGAGTGTCAGGCGATCACCGGCTACCTGGTGTGCAGTGCGGCCGGCGGGTACCAGCTCTGGAAACTGACCGACTGATCACCAGTTGGCCTGGGCGGGTGGCGGGGGCAGCGGCACCGACGCGGGTCGCAACACGTACGCCACCCCGCCGCTGCCCCGTTGCCAGACCGCCTCGAACGCCTGCCGGGGCACTGTGCGACGGACCGCGTCGTCGTCCGGGGCGTACGGGTCGTTGAGCACCGGGTCGCCGTCGGCGCTGAAACCGACCAGGACCATCAGGTGCCCACCGGTGTCGTACCCGAGCCCCGGCACCTCATGGGCCCGGAACGCGGCGGAGACGATCAGGGGGATGCCGGCGGCGACGAACTCCTCCGCCTCGACCAGCGACCGCAGCCGGGTGACGAACGCGTCCACCCCGTGCAGACCGGCGTACGCGGTGTTGAACGGCCAGTTGCCGGCCCCGGCGTACGCGTGGTCGTAGCAGTGCCGGGCGGCGTGGACCACCACCGGACGCGGGCCGGACGGCTCCACCCAGGCGTAGCGGTCCGGCGTCGGCTCGGCGCCCCAGTAGGCGAGCACCATCGAGGTGCAGGTGGGGCTGCACCAGGAGTCCCCGCCACCACCCCACTGCGGGTACTGGCCGGCGTGCAGCCGCTGCGAGTAGCGGGGCACGTCCAGCACCCGGCCCCAGGCGGCGGACGAGACGGGTTCCCCCGTGTACCCCTGGTCGACCGTCGCGGGGCCGGTGGCGACAGCGCCGATGCTGCGCAGCACCGGGCCGGTCGGGTTGCCGGCGGGCCGGCACAAGGTCACCCGCGTCTGCCAACCGGTGACCGTCGCTCCGGTCACGATCAGGGTGTCGGTGTCGACCCGGGCGGCAGTGTCGCGCTGTCCGGGCAGCGAGGTGCGCCGTACGGTGTCGTCGCCGGCGGCCCAGCGGGCCAGCCGGTACCAGTCGGTGCTGGGCGCGTCGTCGTGCCAGCCGCGCAGGTCGACCTCGATCCAGCAGCCGTCGGGGGTGTCCGCCGTCCAGGACGGCACCACCTCGGCGACGGCGAAGCCGACCGGTACCGGCGGCGACGTCCAGGTGCCCCGTTCGGCGACGCCGTCGAGGACGAGCCCTCGACCGTCGGCGAGCAGGTCTTCGCCGCTGCCGCTGGTCAGGTCGGCCGGCAGGTGGAAACCCCGGTAGGCGATGTCCCGCCGGGTGGGTGGTGCCGCAGTGGTCATGCCAGTCCGTCCGTCGCTCGATACCGCCGGCCAGCATCGCGTACGCCGCGGTGGCCCGCAACGCCGGCCGGCGCGGACGGCGAGGGACGATGGTTGCCCGCCGGCACTAGGTTGTCGGTGGTCAGCAGCGAGGAGGCCGGGATGCGGGTACTGGTGGTCGAGGACGAGCGCAACCTCGCCGACGCGATCGCGCGGGGGTTGCGCAAGCGGGGCATGGCTGTCGACGTGGCGTACGACGGCGACGCCGGCCACGAGGCGGCGTTCGTCACCCGGTACGACGTGGTGGTGCTCGACCGCGACCTGCCGGGTGTGCACGGCGACCAGATCTGCGCCGACCTGGCGTCCTCCGGAGCGTTGACCCGGGTGCTGATGCTCACCGCCAGCGGCACGGTGGCCGACCGGGTGGAGGGCTTGCAGCTCGGCGCTGACGACTACCTGCCCAAACCGTTCGCCTTCGACGAGCTGGTCGCCCGGGTGCAGGCGCTGGGCCGGCGGGCCACCCCGGCCGCGCCTCCGGTGCTCGAACTGGCCGACCTGGTGCTCGACCCGGCCCGTCGGGTGGCCACGCGCGCCGGGGTGCCGGTGGACCTCACCAACAAGGAGTTCGGGGTGCTCAGCGAACTTCTCAGGGCGCGTGGCGCGGTGGTCTCCAGCGAGGAGCTGCTGGAACGGGTCTGGGACGCGAACACCGACCCGTTCACCACCATCGTCCGGGTCACCGTGATGACGCTACGCAAGAAGCTCGGCGACCCGCCGTTGATCGAGACGGTGGTCGGTGCGGGCTACCGCACCGCCGAGGTGAGCGCGTGAGCCGCCGGCTGCGACCCACTCTGCGGTTGCGGCTGACCCTGCTCAACGGGGTGCTGCTGGTCGGGGCCGGAGCGATCCTGGTGTTGCTGGCCTGGCTGCTGGTCCGCGACGCGTTGCGACCCACCGACGAGTTGGTGCCCGGCACGATCGTGCTGCTCTCCGACGGCCGGCGGATGGACGCCGCCGAGTGGCAGCGGCAGTTGGTCGATGCCGCCTCCGGGGAGCTGCTGGCCAAGGGCCTGGTCGCGCTGCTGGCGATCAGCGTGGTCGGGGTGGCCGGCGCGTACGCGGTGGCCGGTCGGGCGCTGCGCCCACTGCACCAGGTCACGGCGACCGCTCAGCGGCTGGGTGAGGCGACCCTGGACCAGCGGATCGGCTACTCGGGCGCCGACGACGAGGTGGCCGAGCTGGCCAAGACGTTCGACGCCATGCTGGACCGGATCGCGTCCGCCTTCGAGGCCCAGAAGCGTTTCGTGGCGAACGCCTCGCACGAGCTACGTACCCCGCTCGCGGTGATGCGCACGGAGATCGACGTTACGCTCAGCGACGACGACGCGGATGCCGCCGAGTATCGACGGATGGCGACAGTGGTCCGCGACGCCTCCGAGCGGGCCAACGGCCTGGTGGACGCGCTGCTGGTGCTGGCCCGCAGCGAGGCGCAGGCCGGACGGCAGCTCGGCCGGCGTACCGAGTGTGACCTCGCCGCGGGCACCGCCAACGCGCTGTCGGCGATGCGCCGCGAGGTGGAACGGATCGGCCTGCGGGTGCAGACGTCGCTGGAGTCCGCGCCGGTCGTCGGCGATCCGGGGCTGCTCGACCGGTTGGCCGGAAACCTGATCGAGAACGCGGTCCGCTACAACCACCTGCACGGTCGGCTCTGGGTGCGTACCGGCACCGACGGTGACCGGTCCTGGCTGGTGGTGGGGAACACCGGTTTCGAGGTGGACCAGGCCGACGTGCCGGGGCTGTTCGAGCCGTTCCGCCGTGGTGGCCGGGAACGCACCGGTGCCCGTGGCTCAGGTCTGGGGCTGTCCATCGTCCGGGCGGTCTGCACCGCGCACGGCGGCACCGTACGGGTGGTCGCGCAGCCCGGCGGTGGCTTGGAGGTCACTGTCACCCTCCCGTCGTCGGACGCCCCGGCGGCGTCCGCGACGGTGTCCGCCGCCAGCTGATCGGGGTTGCGCACCTCGCTCGCCCGATGGCAAGATCACGTCGTCAGCTCGACAGGGAAGGGGGTGCGTCGATGTCCACCAGTCTCGGCTCCGCGCCCCGGGTCAGCGTCGGCTGACGTCCTGGAGGCGGAGCGCCCCCGCACGGGTCGGGCGCTGATCGCCCACTCGAAGGGGAACCAGTTCCTGCGTGGTGCGCCGGGTACACGGGCCGCACCACGTCACCACCGTGGAGGACCACTGTGAGTTCGACGATCCACAACATCAGCATCGACTGTCACGACACGTACGCCCTTGCCGGCTTCTGGTCGCAGGTCTTCGACTGCCCCCGGCAGCCCGACGACTTCCCGGGTGACCCGGAAGCGATGCTTCTGCCGCCGGGTGGCCCGGAGGTGCTGTTCATCGCGGTGCCCGAGGGCAAGACGGTGAAGAACCGGCTGCACCTGGACCTGCAACCCGCCGACCGGACCCGGGCCGAGGAGGTCGAGCGACTGCTCGGCATCGGCGCGACGCTGGTCGCCGACCACGTCGGCCCGACCGGTGGAGGTTGGGTGGTGCTCGCCGACCCCGAGGGCAACGAGTTCTGCGTGCTCGGAAACGCCGACGAGCGGGCGGCAGCGGCGGCGGCGCGGGCCGCGGCAGCGGCGCTCGCCACGTCGGAGGTTGCCGAACCGGCCTGATGGTCGACGTACGGCACCGGGGCACCGGCCA
>NZ_JBEZEH010000190.1:0-14184 GCF_040648775.1 Micromonospora sp. NPDC049089 | reverse complement strand
GCGCAGCGGCCCGAGGGGGCCGCTGTCGCGGCGCAGCAGCAGGCCGACCTCGCGGGGCAGCTCCACCGTTCCGCTCGCCGTGGACGAGCCGGTCGTCGCCGGGACCAGCAGCCGGTTGTCGACGAGCCACCGCACCGGGGAGCCGGTCGGCGCGCCACCGTTCGTCGGGTCGGTGAGGACCGGGTCCGCCGCGCCGAGCGGCGGTGCCTGCAACGCCCCCGGCGGCACGCTGCCCACCGGCGGGCCGGCCGCCAACCGGTCCAGGATCGCCCGGGCCGAGGGCGGGGCGGCGAGCACCGTCCGTCGCAGCTTCGCCGGGTCCGCGCAGAGCGCGGCCGCGCGCGGGTCCAGCTCCGCGGCCGGTCGGCCGAGCCCAGCGGGGTACGGGGAGACTTCGTCGACGGCGGGCAACACCTGGAGCGCGTGTTCCGGGCCGTACAGCAGGAAGAGCGCACGCAGTCGGCCCACGGCGGCCCGGACGGCCGTCGGAGCCGGCGGGTGCGGCCCGGCGGTCGCCATCGCGAGCACGGTGTCGGTGGCCGTGGTGGCGTCGTCCGGGTTCCGGGTGAGGCGGGCGGCGTCGAGGATCTGGAGGGTGAACTGGTCCAGGCCGTCCAGCGCGCGGGCCACGGAGACCCGGGACTGGGCCCGGATGGCCAGGGCGGAGACGTCGGCCGGCACGGGCACGACGAGGTCGGGCCGCAGTTGGAGGAGCGCGGCCAGTGACTCGTCGGGCAGCGACCGCAGGTGGTCGGCGAGTGAGGTGGTCATCGTCTTTCCACGCTAGCCCGGCACCGGGCTTCCGCGCCCCTCGGACGTCCGGTCGGCTGGGAGTAGCCGGTACGTTTCTCGACATGCCCGCACTGACCGTCGGATTCGACCTCGACATGACCCTGGTGGACTCCCGCCCCGGCATCGCCGCGGCGTACCGGGCGTTGACCGCGAGGACCGGTGTGCCGGTCGACGCCGAGCTGGCGGTGTCCCGGCTCGGGCCGCCGCTGCGTACCGAGATCGCGCACTGGTTCCCGCCGGATCAGGTCGAGTCGGCCGTGCGGGTGTATCGCGAGCTGTACCCGGCGTACGCGATCACCCCGACGCTCCTGCTGCCCGGCGCGCGGGAGGCGATCGAGGCGATCCGTGCACGCGGTGGCCGGGTGCTGGTCGTCACGTCCAAGATCGGCCGGCTGGCCCGGTTGCACCTGGACCACCTCGGTCTCACTGTCGACGAGTTGGCCGGCGACCTGTTCGCCGAGCAGAAGGCGACCGCTCTGCGGGAGCACGGCGCTACCCACTACGTCGGTGACCATGTCGCGGACATGGTGGCGGCGGCAGCGGCCGGGGTGCCCGGCATCGGTGTGGCGACCGGCCCGTGCTCCTCCGATGAGCTGCGCGCGGCCGGGGCGGAAGTGGTGCTGGAGGAGCTCACCGAATTCCCAGCGGCGCTCGACGGGATGATCCAGCTAGCCTTGGAGCAGTAGCGGCTCAAGTGAAGCAGGGGTTTTCAGGTGCCTACGGGTCGAGTGAAGTGGTACGACACGGCCAAGGGATACGGCTTCGTCACGAGTGACGAGGGCGGCGACGTGTTCCTGCCCAAGGGGGCGCTGCCGGCGGGTGTCACCGACCTCAAGGGTGGCCAGCGGGTCGACTTCAGCGTGGTGGACAGCCGCCGGGGCTCGCAGGCCATGGGGGTCAAGCTGCTGGACGCGCCGCCGTCGATGTCGGAGCTGCGCCGTCGGCCGGCTGAGGAACTGCACGGCCTGGTCGAAGACATGATCAAGGTGCTGGAGGCGAAGGTCCAGCCGGACCTGCGCCGGGGTCGATACCCGGACAAGAAGTCCGCGCAGAAGATCGCTCAGCTGGTCCACGCGGTGGCCCGCGAGCTGGAGGTCTGAGGCACCAGGCCGGCGGTGGCGGCCCGGTCGAGCAGTGCCGCCACCGCGGCGAAACCGGCCTCGCCCAGGTCCGCTGTGAACTCGTTGACGTAGAGGCCGATGTGCCGGTCGACCACGTCGAGTTCCATCTCCTGGGCGTGCGCCAGCACGTACTCCCGGCTGGCCTTCGGGTCCGCCCAGGCCTGCCGGACCGACTCGCGGACCCAGGCGGCCGCGGCCTGCGGGTCGACCGCCCCGCGTCGGGCCAGGATCGCGCCGAGGGGGATGGGTAGGCCGGTGTCGGCCTCCCACCATTCGCCGAGGTCGACGAGGGCGCTCAGGCCGTGCCGGTGGTAGGTGAACCGGGCCTCGTGGATGACCAGCCCGGCGTCGTAGCGCCCAGCCGCCACGCCCGGCATGATCTCGTGGAACGGCACCACCTCGATCCGGGCCGGTGGCCGCCCGGCCGACCAGAGCCGGAACAGCAGGTACGCGGTGGTCCGGTCACCCGGCACCGCCACAGTGGCACCGGTCAGGTCGGTGCGGTCCGGGCCGCCGTCGCGGTCGCCCCGGGTGAGCACCAGCGGACCACAACCGCGACCGAGAGCGCCGCCGCAGGGCAGCAGGTGGTAGTCGTCGAGCAGCCAGGGCAGCGCCGCGAAGCTCACCTTCACCAGGTCGAACGCGCCCTGCTCGGCCGCCGTGTTGGTGACGTCCACGTCGGCGTACGTCACCTCGACCGGCGGTGCGTCGGGCACCCGCCCGTGCACCAGCGCGTGGAAGACGAACGTGTCGTTGGGGCAGGGCGAGATCGCCAGGGAGAGCGCCACACCCTCACGGTAGTCCCGCCCTCAGCCCAGCTTTCGCGCCCACCCCGCCCCGTGTGATCCGCGTCGGAGATCCGCGACGACCGGCTGGTGGGACCGGACCGGACCGGACCGGACCGTGGCCGGTTGCCGGCGGCTGCGTGGCCGCCGGCCCGTTGTGTGCGCGGAGGCCGGGCACGTGTCTCGGACTCCCTTTGGAGCTGATGTCGCGAACGAATCGCGCTGGGCTCAGGGCGCAGCGGTGCGGAGTCGTGATGCGAGGCCATGCCTTCCGAACGCCTGCTGGTGCGCGCAGGCCGTGATGATGTCGTAGACGATTCAGCTCCAAAGGGGGCTTGCGGAGTAGGTCGTCCACCGAGCCGAGCGGTTGTCCACAGCTTTATCCACAGGTCTGGCCGGGGTGTTGATAGTGCGCTGACCAGCGGGGAGCATCGGTCTGTGACCGAGGCGAGTGATCACACGGCCGAGACCAGCGGGGTCGATCTCGGTCCGGCGCTCCGCGCTCTGCGTCGGCGGGCCGATCTGAGTCAGCGGCAGTTGGCCGAGAGATCCGGGGTGCCGCAGCCGACGCTCGCCCGGATCGAGTCGGGGCGGGCGCTCGATCCCCGATTCCGGACAGTGGAACGCCTCGTCCGGGCGGCCGGTGGGACGCTGGCCGTCGGCGTCCCACCGGCTGTCTCCGGCGTCACCGAACCCGCGCCGGTTCCGCACGACGACATGCGCGACGAGGCGGGCCGCCGATACCCGGCTCACCTGGACGTCTGGCCGGTCCACGAGCCTCGGGACTGGCCCGGCGCCTGGTGGGCGGAGTGGTACCGGTTGCCGCCCGAGCGGTATCCGCTCCCGCTGCCGCCGGCCGCCTACGAGCTGAACCGGCGCTATCGCGACAACCGGCGGTGGGCTGCCGATGTCCGAAGGACTGCGCAGGTGCGCCGGGTGCTGGCCAGCGACCTGCCGGCCACCTGCTGGCGCTACGTCGCCGAGCTTCCCGACGGCACGCTGGTTGGTGAGCTGCGGGCCCATGAGCGCAGCCCGTTCCTGGAGTTCGGCGAGTGGCATCCGGACATGCCGGAGCGGGAGATGGTGCTCGACGGCGTGCTTGTCGACGCCCGGCACCGGCGGTTGGGGCTCGGGCGACGGCTGGTCACCGCGCTCGTGACCGGGATGCGCGAGGCGGGCATCGACGACGCGGTCGCTGTCGCCGAGGGGTTCGGCACCGACCTGCTGCTGGCGTGCGGTTTCGAGATCGAGGCACGCCGCGCTGCCGCACTGCGCCTGGGCAAGCGCCGCTTTTTCTGAGCGTCGGCCGGGGTCAGCGAAGTGCCGGGGCTGCTGCGGTCAGGGCGGCCAGGGCTTCGCGCAGCCGCCAGGCGTCCCGGTCGCGGGGGCCGATCGGGTTGGAGATCGTGCGCAGTTCGGCGAAGGGCACCCCGGCCTGCGCCGCGGCGACCGCCACGCCGTACCCCTCCATGGCTTCGGCGACCGCTTCCGGATGCCTCCGGCGCAGCTCGTCGGTGCTGGCCATGGTGCCGGTGACGGTGCTGACCGTGAGCACCGGGCCGGCCGTGGCCGTCGGGAGGGCGGCTCGCAGTGCCGCCAGCAGGCCCGGGTCCGCCGGGACCCTGCTGCCGGCACCGAGCAGCGCGGGCGGCATGCCCAGCTCGTCGACCGGGATGAAGCCGTCGGGCGACTCGGCACCCAGGTCGGCGGCGATGCTGGCGGTGCCGAGCACCGTGTCGCCGACCTCGGCCCGCCCGGTGAAGCCGCCGGCAACGCCGGCGCTGACCACCGCACGGTACGGACGACCGGCGGCCTCTGCCAGCGCCAACAGCCGGGCGGTGGCGGCACCGGCGAGGGCCGGGCCCACACCGATCGGGGTGACGGTCACGCTGGGGTCGGTCAGCCCGGAGCGGACCGCGTCCGCCTCGGCTGGAACCGCCGTCACCACCAGCAGCCCGGTCACGAAAGTGAGCCGGGGGACTCGCGGCGGGTTTCGTCGTCGGCCCCGCCACCCGGGCCGCCAACGGCCGACGACGGGCGGTAGATGTGGTAGCCCGGCGGGGCGAGGCTCGGGTCGTCGTACTGCGGTGAGCTGGTCCGGGCCGGGGCCGGTGAGGTCGGTGTGGGGTCCCCGGGCTCGTCCGCCGGCTCGTCCGTCGGCTCGTCCTCAGTCAGCTCGTCGTCACCGAGCGGTCGGCCGGCCAGCTTCTCACCGCGCAGCCGGGCGGCGGCCAGCACACCCCGGATCGCCGCCAGTACGCCGACCCCGGCGGCCACGGCGATGCCCATCCGGCCGTCGAACGGCACCAGCCCGAGCCCACCGCCGGCGACGAAGGCGAGCATCAGCACCGTCTCGGAGTGGGCGAAGGAACTGGCCCGCAACCGTTCCGGGATGCGCTCCTGGATCGAGGCGTCCACCGCCAGCTTCGCTATCCCGCTGGCCAGCGCGGCGACAAGGCAGAGCAGGGCGACCATCAGCAGCGAGAACTGGATGACGGCGAGCACCGCCACCCCGGCCACGATGATCATGCTGCTGGACTGGATGGCGGTCGGCCGGTGGATGCGCAGCCGGGTGCCGATGGCGGTGGCCAGGAAGGTGCCGACCGCGAGCGCGCCGCCGACCACGCCCAACGCCCACTCGGCGCCCAGATCCCGGCCGAACACCACTGTCGTCAGGTCGCCCTTCTTGATCGCGAAGGCGAGGAAGAGCAGCAGGAAGCCGTAGAGCGCGCGTAGCGTCGCCGCGCCGATCAGGGTGGCGATCACCAGCCGGCCGGACGGTCGGCCCCGGCCCAGCGGCCGGTCGCCACGGCGGCGGCCCAGCGCGCGCAGTGGCCGGGGGACCCGCTCCGGTGGCTCCGAGTCGGCCTTTGGCGGCAGCCGCAGGGAGATCACCATGCCGACCAGGAAGATCACCGACGCGACCCGCAGCGGCCACTGCGGCCCGAACCAGAACGCGGCCAACCCGATCGGCGCCACCAGCGCACCCGCGACGGTGCCGTAGACGCTGGCCCGGGCACCCACCTGGGACAGACCGAGCCCCTCCGGCAGCAACCGGGGCACCGCCGCGGATCGGGCCACGCCGTACGCCCGGGAGAGCGCGAGCACCCCGAACGCGGCCGGATAGAGCCCGAAGCCGTGGATGTAGTCGGAGATCAACCAGGCCAGGAAGGCGCGCCCGAGCATCGTCGCCGCCAGGGCGTACCGCCGGCCGTGCCGGAAGTGATCCAGCAGCGGGCCCACCACCGGGGCGAGCATCGCGAACGGCACCATGGTCACCAACAGGTAGAGCGCGACCTTGCTGCGAGCCTCGCCGAGCGGCACGTTGAAGAAGATCGTGCCGGCCAGGCCGATGGCGATCAGGGTGTCACCGGCGCAGGAGAGCGCGTGCAGGTCGAACAGGCGAACCATGCCGACCTCGCCGCCGGCACCCCGGGCGCGTGCGCGACCGGCCCGGCGGGTCACCCAGCGGCCGCTACCCACCGAACCACGCAACAGCAGACGGATGGCGCGAATGCCGGTGCCGACGGTCCGCCCGAGGACGGAACGCCCGGAGCGGGAGTACGACGGCATGTGCACCATCCTCGCCCATCTGATCCGGGTACGCCGCACCACCGCTGGGAAAGGTTCCCCGGGAGTCCCTGTCACCCCTGCGAGGCGCATGGGGAACAATGGTCGGGTGACCAGGCCCGTCTCCACCCGTGCCGCCCGTCTCGACCAGGTCTGCGCCGCCGCCGTCGAGGTGGCCCGCGCCGGCATCACCGAGGTGGGCTCCGACGATGTCGGCGACCACCTGCAGGTCGTCGCCGAGGGCGACCGGCTCGTCACCCACTACTTCGAATGTCGCCTCGCCGGCTACAACGGCTGGCGCTGGGCGGTCACCGTCACCCGGGTGCCGCGTAGCAAGACGGTGACCATCTGCGAGACGGTGTTGCTGCCCGGCCCGGACGCGCTGCTCGCGCCCGGCTGGCTGCCCTGGCAGGAACGGCTCAAGCCGGGCGACCTGGGTCCGGGTGACCTGCTCCCGACCTCGCCCGACGACGATCGACTGGTCCCCGGTTACCTGCTCTCCGACGACCCGGCGGTCGAGGAGACGGCATGGGAGTTGGGCCTCGGCCGCGCCCGCGTGCTCTCCCGGGAGGGTCGCATCGACACGGCGCAGCGCTGGTACGAAGGCGACCACGGCCCCGCCGCGGCCATCTCGTCCGCCGCTCCGACCGCCGCCCGCTGCGGCACCTGCGGCTTCTACCTGCCGCTGGCCGGTGCGATGCGGCAGGCATTCGGTGCGTGCGGCAACTTCTACGCTCCCGACGACGGCCGGGTGGTGAGCGCCGACCACGGTTGCGGCGCCCACTCCGAGACGTTGATCGAGGCGGCCGAGACCGCTGTCGACGAGCTGCCCACTGTTTACGACGACAGCGCGGTGGAGGCCATGTCGGTCAGCCGGGCTCCGGGCTCGGTGGAGGCCGCTGAGCCGGCGGAGCCGTACGGGCACTCCTGATCGTCCGCGCCGGAGTGCTCCGGCGCGGCGGCCAGCTCACCTTGCGCGGCGACGTCGTCGGTTGGCGTCGTGCCGCATCATCACGGCGAGGCCCGGGAAACCCCACAGGAAGCCGGCGAGGCAGGTCCAGAGCCAGTTCTGGTGACCGTGGTCGGTCAGCCAGCCCCGGAAGAAGATCAGCAGGACCAGCCCGGCCACGGCCCACGCGATCAACCCGGCGAGGGCGAACGGCACCATCGGCGGATCCAGTGGTGCGGGCCGCGGTGGCTGCTCGTTCGGCATTCGGCAAGCGTACGGGATCTACTTCCCCTGCCCGCCGACGATCTGGGACGATGCGCGCGACAACTGGAAGATCACCTGCGAGGACCTGATGGCCGTAGCGCCGCCCGAGAACGGCACACCTTCCAAATCCGCCCCTCCGCGTAACGGTTTCGACCGGTTCTTCGAGATTTCCGCCCGTGGCTCGACGTTGAGCCGTGAGGTACGCGGTGGCCTGGCGACCTTCTTCACGATGGCGTACATCGTGGTGCTCAACCCGCTGATCCTGGGTGGCGCCGTCGACGGTGACGGCAAGAGCCTCCCGATTCCCGCGCTGGCTGCCGCGACCGCGCTGGTCGCCGGCCTGATGACCATCCTCATGGGTGTGGTCGGCCGGTTCCCGCTGGCGCTCGCCGCCGGTCTGGGTGTCAACGCGCTCGTGGCGTACGAGATCGCCCCCGAGATGACCTGGGCAGACGCGATGGGCCTGGTGGTGATCGAGGGTCTGATCATCGCGGTGCTGGTGCTGACCGGTCTGCGGACCGCTGTGTTCCGCTCGGTGCCGACGCAGATGAAGAGTGCGATCGGGGTCGGCATCGGTCTGTTCCTGACCATCATCGGCCTGGTGGACGCCGGTTTCGTCCGGCGCATCCCGGACGATGCCAACACCACAGTTCCGGTCGGCCTGGGCATCGGCGGCAAGCTGGTGAGCTGGCCGATGCTGGTCTTCGTGGTGGGCCTGCTGATCACGCTGGTGCTGGTGGTCCGTCGGGTCAAGGGCGCGATCCTGATCGGCATCCTCGCCTCGACGGTGCTCGCGGTGATCGTGGAGGCGATCGGCAACATCGGCCCGTCGTTCGTCAACGGTCAGCCCAACCCGAAGGGCTGGTCGCTGAACGTGCCGGAGTTGCCGAAGTCGGTGGTCGACCTGCCGGACCTGTCGCTGCTCGGCAAGTTCAACGTGTTGGACTCGTGGGGCCGCGCCGGTTGGCTGGTCGTGCTGATGTTCATCTTCACGCTGTTGATTACGGATTTCTTCGACACCATGGGCACGATGGTCGCGGTCGGCCAGGAGGGTGGGCTGCTCGACGAGCAGGGCACTCCGCCGAAGGCCAAGGAGATCCTGCTGGTCGACTCGATCGCGGCGGCGGCCGGCGGTGCGGCCAGCACCTCCAGCAACACGTCGTACATCGAGAGCGCCGCCGGTGTCGCGGAGGGTGCCCGGACCGGTGTGGCCAACCTGGTCACCGGCGCGCTCTTCCTGCTCGCGATGTTCCTGGCGCCGCTGGTCGTGATCGTGCCGTTCGAGGCGGCGTCGACGGCCCTGGTGGTGGTCGGGTTCCTGATGATGACAGCGGTGCGGACGATCGACTGGTCCGACTACGAGATCGCCATTCCGGCCTTCCTCACCATCGTGTTGATGCCGTTCACCTACTCGATCTCCAACGGGATCGGCGCTGGTCTGATCACCTTCGTGGTGGTCAAGCTGGCGCGGGGCAAGGCCCGGGAGATTCACCCGTTGCTGTACGGGGTGGCCGTGCTCTTCGTGCTGTACTTCCTGCGTGGGCCGATCGAGTCCCTGGTGCTCTGAGGCTCGTCCGGGCGGGGAATCGATCGGGATTCCCCGCCCGTACCATCTGAATCCCCTCGTGAGCCTGGTCATAACGGATGTCGTTAGCCATGCTCATTAGTTAAGCTAACTACTGTGACGGAGCGGACGGTGACGGCGGAACGCGTGCCACCGGCGCAGCTGGCTCCCCAGCTGCGTGATGCGATCACCCGACTCAACCGGCGGGTCCGACAGGCCCGACCGGTCGGCGACCTCACGGTCACCCAGATCTCCGCGCTCACCAGCCTGCGGCTGGCGGGCGCGATGACACCCCGTGAGCTGGCCGACGTGGAGCGGGTGCAGCCGCCGACGATGACCAAGATCGTCGGGAAGTTGGAGGACCGCGGCCTTGTGCAGCGGACACCCCATCCGACCGACGGGCGGCAGGTCATCCTCGCGGCGACCGAAGGAGCGCAGGCCGTGCTCGACCAGTTCGAGCGGGCCCGCGACGAATGGCTGGCCCACCGGCTGGCCGCGCTCGACGAGGACGAACGGGAGACCCTGCAGAGGGCCGCCCAGATTCTTCAGCAGCTCGCTCGCGCCTGAGCCGCGCCCGCGCCACCGGGTCCGTGCCGTCACCTGTCGATGACGCGTACGTCCGAGGAGGCGCACCAAGAGTGCAGGCCAAGCTGAGCACGATGTTCCAGTCCCTACAGGTCCGCAACTACCGGCTCTTCGCATCCGGGCAACTGATCAAACTGATCGGTGTCTGGATGATGTTCATCGCCCAGGACTGGCTCGTCCTCGACCTCTCCGACAACTCGGCGACCGCGCTCGGCGTGGTGACCGCGTGTCAGTTCACCCCGGTGCTGCTGCTCACCCTGTTCTCCGGCCGGCTCGCCGACCGGTACGACAAGCGGGTGCTGCTCTTCGTCGCCAACGCCTTCTGGAGTGTGCTGGCGCTCGGCATGGCGGTGCTGGTCCTCACCGACCTGGTGCAGCTCTGGCACGTCTTCGCCTTCGCCGCGCTGCTCGGCACGGCCAACGCCGTGGAGACCCCGGTCCGGCAGGCGTTCGTCTCCGAACTCGTCGGCACGCCGCTGCTGCCCAACGCGTTGTCGCTGAACGCCGCCGTGTTCAACTCGGCGCGGATCGTCGGCCCGGCCGTCGCCGGCCTGGCGATCGCCGCGTTCGACGTGGGCCCGGTCTTCCTGTTCACCGCCCTCAGCTCGGTCGCGCCCCTGGTCAACGTGGTCCGGATGCGGACGGCCGACCTGCACCGCGAGGCCCTGCTGCCGCGCGACGAGCGGGCGTCCGCACGGGTCATCGACGGGCTGCGGTACGTGTTCCGTCGCCCCGACCTGCTGCTGCCGATGGCTGTCATGTCGGTGATCGGCATGTCGCTGTTCAACTTCCAGCTCACCCTCGCCGCGCTGGCGAAGACGGTCTTCCACACCGGTGCCGCCTCCTTCGGCCTGTTCAGCACGGCGCTGGCCGTGGGCGCGCTCGGCGGCGCGCTCAGCGGCACCGGTCGGCGCAGCCGGCCGTCGGTCTGGCTGGTGCTCGGCGCGGCGATCGCCTGCGCCAGCTTCGGCACCCTGGTCGGTCTCGCCTCGACGTACTGGCTGGTCGTGGCCCTGCTGGTGCCGACCGGCTTCTTCATGGTCTTCTTCGCCCAGGCCGCCAACCAGCGGGTCCAGTTGGGCGTGGACGCGGCCTTCCGGGGTCGGGTGATGGCCCTGTGGGTGCTGGTGTTCCTGGGTACCAACCCGGTCGGCGCGCCGCTGATCGGCTGGGTCGCGGAGCACTACGGTGCCGGTGCCAGCATCTGGATGGGTGGGCTCATCTCGCTGGCCGCCGCGGTGATCGCCCTCACCTGGCAGCTCCGCCACTCCGGTGCCCGGCTGCGTTTCCGGGTGCTGCCGATGCCCCGCTTCTACGTCACCTCCACCGACTGCTGAGGTTTACCGCCGGCTCCGGCCGCATCCGGTTGCGCGGATTGCTCGGATGCGGCCAAATCGCTGGCGGGGTGGCACGGTGGGGCTTAGCGTCGATGCGTGGGAGTCGGACACGCGCTGACGCTGGCCCTGGCGTTCCTCGCCGTGGCCACGCTGCCGGCGGCGTTCGCCCTGCTCTTCTGCTACGACGAGATCCTCGACCGGGTGGTCTGCGGCTGGTCCGAGTGGCGTGACCGCCGACGGGAGAAGCGCACGATCGCCAGACTCGACCGTGCCATCGAGGCCGACGCGCTGACTCGGGACATCGACCTCAGCGAGTTCGACAGCGTCGACCGCCGGCCGCTGGAGCAGCTCGCCGCAGACCTGCGCCGTCTCGGCGGTCAGCGGGTCGGCGGTAGCGGTCGCTCGATGGTCTGGCACAGCGCGCTGCTCCAGGCGTACGACGACCGGCTTCGTCTCGCCTGCCGCGCCCTCGGCATCGCCGAGCACCTCGCCGAGTTGGAGGGCGTCGACCAGGAGATCGAGCGGGTCCGGGTGGAGGGCGTGCTGCACGCCGCCGGTCTGGCCCTTCCGGCGGCCCGCCCCGGGCAGCGGCAGCGACACCGCTGACCCGCCCGCCCGTCGGTCACCGCCGATCCGGTTGCCCGGTGGCCTGGGCAACGGGTTGGGACCCGGTGTGAAGCACCGCGCGGCCCTGCTCGGCGGCGCGGACGATGCTCTCACTGATGAAGTCGAGGAAACGGGCGATGTTCTCCAGGCGGGCGGCGGCGGGGGTCTGCGGGCCGAGAATGGCGACGCCCTGGCGCGCGGTTGCGACGAGTTGGTCGTTGGCCCGGGCGCTGGCGATCGTCGCCTGGTAGAACAGCTCGTCGTCGACCACGTAGCGGTCGCGGCGGCGTTCGTCGCGTTCCCGGCGGACGAGGCTCTGACTCTCCAGGAAGGTGATCGCCTTGGAGATCGACGCCGGGCTGACCTGGAGGCGTTGGGCGAGCTGTGACGCGGTGAGGCTGGCCGAGTCGGTGATGAACAGGTGGGTCAGGACCCGGGCCGCCATCTTGGGCAGGCCCGAAGCCATGAGGACCGTGGTGAACGTCTCCCCGTACTCCGCCACGGCCTCGGCGTCACGTCCATGCTCCTGAGGGAGCGCGGTGGCTCCCGGTGAGGTGACTGTCCTGCGCCGCTGGGCGCGACGTTCGGTGGCGCGGTGGGCCAGCTCGGCGCGGTAGGCGGTGGGGCCGCCGTTGCGCATCACCTCGCGGGTGACTGTCGACGTGGGACGGTCGAGGCGCCGGGCGATCTCCGCGTAGGGAAGGCTGTCGATCAGCCCCAGCGCGATCTGCTGGCGCTCCTGCTGACTGAGTCTGCCTCCCGGCATCACGATCTCCCCGGTGATTCCTCGTCGCGTCCTCTGACTGCCCCACCATAGCGTTCACTCTCCGCCTGTTGCAACGGCTGAAACCTTCATCGTTGCGTTATCTCCAGAACCGTTGCAACACTTTGTGCGGTCTGAGCTGCATCTATGCAACGCCAACGCAACAACCTTGTTGCCTGTCCATGGAAAGCAACGTAGCGTTTCCGTTGTCAGAAAGAACTGCCAACGCAGGAGAACACGATGCAGACGTTCGACACCCCCGCCCCCATCTCGGCCGTCCTCGACATCCCCGCCGGACGGATCCAGTTGATCGCCGCGGACCGCGCCGACACCGTCGTCGAGGTTCTGCCCACCGACCCCTCGAAGAAGCGCGACACCAGGGCCGCCGAGCAGACCACTGTCGCCTACACCGACGGCGTCCTGCGGATCACGGCCTCGGCCCCCGGCAACCCGCTCGTCGGCCCGTCCGGGTCGCTGGAGGTGACCGTTCAGCTCCCCGCCGGCTCCACGATCAAGGCCAGGACCGCCAGCGCAGAACTTCGCGGCGTCGGGCGTCTCGGCGACATCGCCTTCGACGGGGCGTACCGCCAGATCAAGATTGACGAGGTCGCGAGCCTGCGGCTCGCCGCGATCGACGGCGACGTCGAGGTCGGCCGGCTCAACGGCCCCGCGGAGATCAGCACCGCCCGGGGTGACATCCGGATCGCCGAGGCCGTGCGCGGCGCGGTCGTGCTCAGCACCCAGTCCGGCGACATCTCGGTCGGTGCCGCCGCCGGCGTCTCCGCCGCACTCGACGCCGGCACCGGCCACGGCCGGATCAGCAACGCCCTCAAGAACGACGGCACCACGACGCTCGACATCCGCGCCACCACCTCCCAGGGCGACATCACCGCCCGGAGCCTCTGAACCCCACCACGACCAGGCGACAGGAGTACGACATGAACCCAGCTACCAGCTCCCCGTGGGCCGGCATGGTGTCGGTCGACGACACGGCCCTGGCCGTCACCGACACCGGTGGCCCCGGCATCCCGGTGGTCTACCTCAACGGCCAGTTCGCCACCCAGGGCTACTGGCGGCGGGTCATCGCCGAACTGGGCACCGAGTTCCGGCACATCACCTACGACGAGCGGGCTCGCGGCAGGAAGTCGGAGCGCTCAGCCGACTACTCGTTCGAAGCTGCCGTCCGGGACGTCGACGCCGTACTCGCCGCCCGGGGGGTGGCCCAGGCGGTGCTGGTGGGTTGGTCCTACGGAGCGGTGGTCGGGGCGCACTGGGCCAACCGGAACCCGGAGCGTGCCCTGGGCGCGGTCCTGGTCGACGGCGCGTTCCCGCACGACTGGCTCGACGATGCCATGGCGCAACGGATCCGCAAGATGTTCCGACGGATGAACCTGTTCATGCCGCTGCTCCGCCCGACCGGCCTGACCCCACGGATGAACGCCGACCAGATGGCGGACAGCAACATCGAACTGGGCGAACTCTCCCGCGAGCGCGAACTGGGCCCGGTGCTGGACGCCATCAGCGTTCCGGTGCGGTACGTCGTCGCCTCGGGGACGTCCCTCGGCAGTCGCGGGGACGAGCAGGAGCAGATCCGCGCCAGCCTCGACGCGGTGACCGCCCGCAACCCGCACATCACCATCGGGGCGAAGGTCGCCAGCAACCACGGTGCGATCCTCAAGAAGGACTTCCGCGCCGTCGCCGAAGCGGTACGCGGAGTCGCCGCCCTCAGCCGAACCGCACGAAGGACCCTCAACGAGGGTGCGTAGTCGGCCGCTACACCGCCGGGCGGACCATGTCGCTCAGGGAGCTGAGGTTCGAACGCGCGCGTTGACGGGTGACACAAGGTCA
>NZ_JBEZEH010000189.1:0-14306 GCF_040648775.1 Micromonospora sp. NPDC049089 | reverse complement strand
GAGCGGGGGCGACCCCGCTCCGCCGGTCCGTCCGCCGTGCCAGGCGCACGGTGGGCTCGGCTAGCGTGCCGGGCATGAACCGCGCCGCCGACCGGCTGGAACTGGTCGCCGATCCGGTCCGCCGGACCGGGCGGACACTGCTGTCCGCCGGGGTCGAGCAGTCGTACGTGGATGTCGAGGATCCCCGGCACCTGCACTTCGAGTACGTGCGGCGGATCGCCTCGGCCGTGGAGGTGGCGGCCCCGGCCGGCGCGCCGTTGAACGTCCTGCACCTGGGCGGCGGCGCGTTGACGTTGCCCCGCTGGCTGGCCGCCACCCGGCCCGGCTCCCCGCAACGGGTCGTCGAGCGGGACGCGGCGGTGGTCGAGCTGGTGGCCCGGGAGTTGCCGCCGCTGCCGCCGGAGGTGCGGGTGGAGGTCGCCGACGCCCGGGACGCCCTGACCGGCACCCCGGACGGCCGCTACGACCTGGTGATCGCCGACATCTACCGTGCGGCCCGGATGCCCCGGCACGTGCGCACCGTCGAGTTCGCCGCCGAGGTCGCCCGCGCCCTGCGCCCCGACGGGTTTTACCTGGTCAACGTCACCGACCTGCCTCCGCTGGTCGGCACCCGGGTGCAGGTGGCCACCTTGCGGGCGGTCTTCGCCGACGTGTGCGTGGTCGGGGACCGGCGGATGTTACGCGGCCGCAGGTACGGCAACCTGGTGCTGGCCGCGACCTCCCGCCCCGGCGGGCTGCCGGTGGCCCGGCTGGCGGTGGCCGCCCTGCGCGACCCGGTGCCCGGTGGGCTGCTGCACGCCGGCGCGCTCGACACGTTCGCCGCCGGCGCCCACCCCGTCACCGACGCCGACGACAACTCGCACCACTGATCGCCGTTGTGCCCCCATTGCCGGGTTTCCGACGGCCTGCGCGGGGAAGGCCCGCCGGATGAGCTACGTCGACGATCGGGTGACCGGCCGCCGAACTCTGATCGTGATCGGTCTGGTGCTGGCGACCGCACTCGCGCTGGGGTTCGTGTACGCGACCCGGCGGGTGCTGGTCTGGGCGGTGGTCGCCGCGTTCTTCGCCGTCGCGCTCAAGCCCCTCGTCGACCGGCTGCAACGCCGCTTCGTCCGGCGCCGGGCGCTGGCCACACTGCTGGTGTTCCTCGCCGCGTTCGTCCTGCTGGCGATCCTGGCAGCGCTCATCCTGGTGCCGCTGTTCGGGGAGTTGGGCCGCTTCGCCGACCGGGCACCCGAGCTGCTGCGGGAGGCCCGCGCCGGACGGGGCCCGGTGGGGCAGGCGCTGGAGCGCACCGGGGCACGCCGCTACGTCAGCGACCACTCCGAGCAGCTGCGCGACCTCGGCGGTCGCCTGCGCCAACCCGCTGTCGGTGTGCTGCGCGGCGTCGTCGAATCGGTCGCCGGGCTGGTCACGGTCATCGTGCTGGCGTACCTCATGGTGTTGGAGGCGCCGCGGATCACCCGCGGCCTGCTCGCGGCGGCCGGGGACGGTCATGGCGAGCGGCTGCGCCGGGTGGGCCGGGAGGTGTCGCGCACCGTGACCGGCTATCTCACCGGAAATCTGCTGATCAGCGTGATCTGCGGTGCGTTGACCTTCGTGGTGCTGACCCTCACCGGGGTGCCCTTCGCGGCGGTGATCGCCCTCCTGGTGGCGGTGGCCGACCTGATACCGCTGGTCGGGGCGACCCTCGGCGCGGTGATCGCGGCCGGTGCCGGGTTCCTGCACTCCCCCACCGCCGGGGTGGTGGTGCTGGTCTTCTTCGTGGTCTACCAGCAGGTGGAGAACCACCTGCTCCAGCCACTTATCCTGTCCCGCGCGGTCCGGCTGAACCCGTTGACGGTGCTCGTCAGCGTGCTGCTCGCGGCGGAGCTGGCCGGTCTGCTCGGCGCGCTGCTGGCCATCCCCGCCGCCGGCATCGTCCAGACCCTGCTGCGCGAGTACGGCCCGCGCCGGCTGCGGCCCGCCCCGCCCGCCGGTCCGGTCGCGCGGTCCGCGCAACCGGCCGGCTCCACCGACTGACCATTACGGGTACGGCCGGCGCCGCCACCTCCCCGCTCAGCGGGACCGGGACGCCACCTCGGGAGACGTGCTCTCCAGCGGCACCGCGTTCGCCGGCACCAGCCCCAACTGGACCGCGGACCGGGTCAACGCGGCGTCCAACGCCCAGTCCGCGCTGACCCGCGTGCGGTTTCCCGGCATCGCCATCAGGTGGTACGCCCGGGTGACCGCCTTGGCCGGCAGCCCGGCCAGGTTGACCTGCAACGGGTTCGCCGCCGCGTCCTTGCCACCCAGGTCGACGACCCAGCCGAGGTCGTGGTGCTTGTACGGCTTGCGGCGGCCGAACCCGTACGACGCGGCGATGTTCTGCGCCGCGCGCTTGCCCTGCCGCTGCGCGTGCTGAGCGGTCATCCCGCAGACCTTGCCCGGGTTGACCAGGTCGGGCACCGCGGCGGCGTCGCCGATGGCGTACACCTCCGGATAGCCGGGCACGTTGAGGAACTCGTCGGTGACCAGCCGACCCCGGTCGGTCCGCAGGCCCAGCTCGTTGACGAACGGGTCGGGGCGCACCCCCACACACCACACCAGGGTGCAGGTCGGCACGTACTCACCGTCGGTGAGCTTCACCCCGTCGCAGGTCGCCTCGGCGACCGAGGTGCCCATCCGCACGTCCACCCCACGCCGGTTGAGCACCTTGTGCGAGGTGTCCGACATCCGCTTGTCCAACTCCGGCAGCACCCGGGACGCCACGTCGAGCAGCATCCAGCGGGGCCGGACGGTGAGCCGGGGCCGTTGCGCGTGCAACGCGTCGGTGAACAGCTGCCCGTGCGCCGCGACCTCGGTGCCCGTGTAGCCCGCTCCGACCACCACGAACGTGGAGCGGGCCTGCTGCTCGGCCGGGTCCTCGGCCTGCTCGGCCAGTTCGACCTGACGGACGATGTGATCATGCAGGTAGACGGCCTCGGGCAGGCCACGGAAACCGTGCGCGTACTCGGTCACCCCGGGGATGGGCAGCAGCTTGTTGACGCTGCCCACGGCGAGCACCAGCCGGTCGTACGCCAGCCGGTTCTTCTCCCCCTCGGCCTGGGTGAAGCCGACCCAGCGGTTCTGCAGGTCCACGTGGTCCGCCTCGCCGATCACCACCCGTACGCCCTTGAGCGTCCCGGTGAGCGGCACGGCAATCCGTTTGGGCTCGACCACCCCGGCTGCCACCTCGGGCAGCAGCGGCAGGTAGAGGAAGTAGTCGGTGGAGTTCAGCACCACGATCTCGGCCCGGTCCCGGGCGATCCGGCTCAACGTCTTCGCCGCGTGGTAACCGGCGAACCCGGCCCCCACGATCACCACACGAGGTTTCGTCATTGCGGGCCGTTTCCCGTCGAAGCCCGCGACAAACGTCCGGCCTGCCAGCCGCGTTCAGCCATCCTCCCTCGCCAGCCGCGCTCAGCTCGGCTGGAGCCGGATGTGGCCGCTGCGACCGATCGCCTCGACCTCCCACTGTTGGCCGAACGCCCGGACCCGCTCGGCGACGATCCGGCCCAGTTCCTCCGGGACGTCCGGATCGAGGACCAGCCGGCCCTCGACCGGATTGATGCCGAGCATGGCGCGGATCAGGGCCAGCGGCGTGCCGGCCGCCCACGCCTGCGGGCTGCACGCGGTCGGGTACGGCACGGCGAACAGCAGCCGCTCCCGGTCGAAACCGCTGAGCGCCTCCGGTAACCGGTAACCGAACTGCTCGGCGGCCTCGATCATCGCCAGGCTGATCCGGTTCGACTCGGCCCGGTAGCCGTAGCGGGCCAGGCCGAGCGCGGCGATCGAGTTGTCGTGCGGCCAGACCGTGCCGAGGTGGTAGCCGAGGGCGTTGTAGGGCCGTTCCTCCCGGGACAGGGTGCGGATGCCCCAACCGGAGAACATGTCCGGTGACATGAGTTGTCGCACCACCGCGTCGGCGCGCTCCGGTGGCACGATTCCGCTCCACAGCAGGTGACCCATGTTCGAGGTCTTGGAGTCGACGCGGTTCTTGTCGCCGTCCAGGGCGACCGCGTAGTAGCCGCCCCGTTCCTCGATCCAGAAGTCCTGGTTGAACCTCTCGTACAGGGTGTTGGCCTGCTCGCGCAGCCGGTGCGCCGACGCGGGGTCGTCCAACGGCCCGTCGAACAACTCGGCCAGCCGCAGCTTGGCGTCGTAGGTGTAGCCCTGGAGGTCGCTGGTGGCCAGCGGGAGCACGGGGATTCGACCGTCGGCGAAGCACACCCCGTCCGGGGAGTCCCGCCAGCACTGGTTGCCCAGCCCTTCGTACGAGCGGGTGGCGTATTCGACGTAGCCGTCGCCGTCCCGGTCGCCGTACTCGTCGATCCAGCGCCACGCGGCCAGCGCGTTGTCGCGCAGTTGCTGGACGGTCGAGTCGTCGCCGGTCCACCGCCAGTACTCGGAGAGCAGGATCAGCCAGAGCTGGGTGGCGTCGGCGGTGCCGTAGTAGGGCCCGTACGGCTTCTCGCCGGAGCGGGTCAGCTCGCCGCTGCGTACCTCGTGCAGGATCTTGCCGGGCTCCTCGTCGGTGAAGTCGTCGCAGGCTTGGCCCTGAAGCCGGGCCAGCGCGAGCAGCGCGCCCTTCGCCAGGGTGGGTCCGGCGACCAACGTCTGGTAGGCGCTGATCAGGGTGTCCCGTCCGAAGACGGTGAGGAACCAGGGCAGTCCGGCACCGGGCAACATGATGCGCTGGCCCTTGACCTCCAGGTCGAGCCGCAGCGCCGACAGGTCGTCACGGGACTGGCGTACGGTGCGCTCCAGCGACGTGCTGTCGCTGCGCAACACCGCGCGGTTCTCGGTCCACCGGCGCAGCGGATCGTCGGCGCGACCGTGGAAGACGTCGGCGATGTCACCACGGACGGGCTCGACCACCCCCATGCCGTCCGGCAGCGGCACGTGCAGGTCCACCTTCCAGGACTCGCGGGGGCCCAGGTCAAGCTCCCAGACCAGGTCGTCGCCCTCGATGCGGTCGGCTGGCGTCGCGCAGCACACCCGGGTCTGGGCGCAGAAGTCACCGCTCTGGTAGGAGAAGCACAGTTCGGAACCGTCGGCGGCATGGTCCCGGCTGATCTCCGCGAAGCGGTCCCGGACCCTGGACTTGACCTCGAACAGGTCGGCGAAGTCGGCGTCGACGGCCAGCCGCAGCTCGAACCGGACCGGCTCCAACCGGAACGAGACCAGTTCCAGGCGTTCGTGCAGGCCGTCGCCGACGTAGCGCAGCCGCCGGATGGCCAGGCTGTTCGGCGGCAGCCCCGGCAGGTCGGGGTTGGTGAGCGTGTACTGCGCGGAGTAGTGCTCGATGGTCTCGGAGCGCAACACCAGCAACTCACTGCCGTCGATGGTCAATGTCCAACCGCTGAGCAGCCGGGTGTCCAGGTGCACGAGCCCACCGATGCTGCCCGGCGGGACGTCCCCCTGGGCGTTGGAGTACAGGAAGGTGGGCCCGCTGAGCACCGCGAGAGAGTCGGGTCCCAGTTCCGGCGGGATCGCCCGCTGATCGCCACTGTCCGAATTGACGATCGACAGACCGGGCATGGGGTCGGCAGGGGTCGCACGAACGGCAGCCATGACACCCACCGTAGGAAGCGGGGCACGGAGCGTCATCACCCGGTCTGGGTGAAAGGCCCGAGGCTCCTGGGGAACGAGTTGGCAAGCTCGCAACCGAGCTTCGGCAAATCGCCGGTGCGACCAGGGCTTTCGGGTCTCGTTGGTACGGCGGGGCCGGCCGACGAGTCAGGCGGGGGTTGGTGCGGTGATCGCCCAGCGCTCGTGGTCGCGCCAGGCGCCGTCGATGAACAGGTAGTCCGGAGAGAAACCCTCCAACCGGAAACCCAGCTTGCGGGCCACCCGCCGCGACGGCTCGTTGCCCGGTTGGATGTTCGCCTCCAGCCGGTGCAACCCGGCCGAGGTGAACGCGTGGTCGATCACCAGGGCGACGCCCGCCGAGGCGTGACCGGTCCCGCTGTACGGGAGGAACGCCGCGTATCCCAGGTAGCCACCGCGCAGCGCGCCGAGCACGATTCCGCTGATGTTCACGTAGCCGGCGATCTCGCCGCTGGCCCGGTCGCAGATCAGGTAGCCGGCGCTGTCGCGGCGACGGATCCGGCGCAGATAGAGCTCGTACTCCTCCGGGCTGGCCGGCGCGACCAACCAGGGATGGTGCAGGTCCCGACTGCGCAGCACGGCGGCGACGAACTCGTCCGAGTCGGTGGGCCGGGGTCGCCGGATCGCGGCGGGACCACCGGTACGCAGGTATCTCACGCCGGACCACTCTGACCGACCGGCGCCGCTGTTGTCCAACGATCGCGGCGCTTACCGGGGCTAGCGGGACGTCCGCAGGCTGAACTCCTGACCATCGGGGTCAGCCAGCACCAGCCGGCCTGTCCCATCCTGGCCGTCGTCGACCCGGGTCGCCCCGAGCGACAGCAGACGGTCGACCTCGACCTGCCAGTCGACGCCGACACCCGGCGCGAGGTCGAAACGCACCCGGTCCCGACCGCCGTTCGGCATGTGCGGCGGACCACCCCAGGTGATCTTCGTGCCACCCTGCGGCGACTGGATCGCCGTTTCCTCGTCCTGGTCCCAGACCAGCGGCCAGCCCAGCACCGCGCTCCAGAAGTAGCCGACCTTCTGCGAACCGTCGCAGGCCAGCGCACCGACGAAGCCGCAGCCGTCGAGGAAGTCGTTGCCCGGCTCGATGACGTCGAACTCGTTGCCCTCGGGATCGGCGAGCACCACATGATCGATCTCCGGGCCCTGCCCGATGTCGGCGTGCCGCGCGCCCAGCTCCAACGCACGGGCCACCGTCTGCCGCTGGTCCTCCAGCGAACTGCTGGTCAGATCGAAGTGCATCCGGTTCTGGACGACCTTCGGCTGGTCAGACGGCACGAAGCGCAGCCGGAGCTCGGGGTCGGCCCCCGGCAGGACCAGGACGCCGTCGCGCGGATCCTCCACCATGTCGCGACCAAGAAGCCCGGACCAGAATCGACCGAGGCGTACGGGCTGGGCTGCGTCACAGGTGATCGCGAACAGGTGAGCCGTCATCGCGCTGGTCATCTCCGATCCGACCGGATGCCGTACGGTCCTTGGGACGCAAAGCCTAGGGACGAGCCGGGCCTGCCGCACCCGAGTATTCGACGGCCACCGCCGGCACGGGCAGGCTTGTGATCCACTTGCCTGATGACTCGAACGCCCTCGCCCCCTTCGGCCGACGTCGAGGAGCGACTGTCACGGGAGCTGAACATCTGGCTGTGCACGGTGCGACGCGACGGGTCCCCGCACCTCACGCCGGTCTGGTTCGTCTACCTCTCCGCGACGTTCTGGGTCGGTTGCGAGAGCCGCAGCGTCAAGGCCCGCAATATCCTGGCCGACCCACGGGTGTCCCTGGCTCTGGAGAATGGCAACGCTCCGGTGGTGGCGGAGGGCGCCGCTCACGTGCACCAAAGTGGATTTCCGGGCACGGTCGTCGAGGCGTTCGCGCGCAAGTACGACGGCTGGAACGTCGGCCGGCAGGTCAGACCGGACGGTGAGCGGGCGCTCCTGGAGATCCCCGTCCGGCGGTGGCTGCTCGCGGGCACCGCCCAGTGAGTCGTCGATGAGAGAATCGGCCGGTGCTCGTCCGGCCCATCCTGCCTCAGCCGGGCGAGCGTTCCGTCAGAGCGGGCCGGGGAACGTCTGCTCCATCGGCATCGGCACCTGGAGGAAGGTGGTGCCGCGCATGTCCAGCCAGGCCCGGTCCGGCCCGCGCACCAGGCGCACCATCACCTCCTCGCAGGAGGGGCAGCGGGCGACGAGGCCCGGGGCGTTCGAGTAGACGTGCAGGCTGGCCATCGAACCGGTCGTCCCGCAGTTCTCACAGCGGCCCATCGCGCTGCTCAGGTCGACGGTGAACAGCTCACGCATCGGGCCGTCGAGCATGTTGCCGTCCAGGTACGACATCTCGGTCATCGAATCTCCTCGACACTGCGTGAGTGAGCGGCGGTCAGCCGGTGGGGCCGAACCGTTCGGTCTTGACCCGACGCGACGGGTGACCCAGCCCCACCAGCAGGTCGGCCACGGTCTCCACGAACGCGGTCGGGCCACAGACGTAGGTGAGTGGTTCCAGGTCCGGTGGCCACCCGTGCGTGTTGACGTCGGCCAGCCCGATCCGGTGCGGCTCGCCGCGCCAACCCTCGGGCGCCTCCCGGGTGTAGACGTACGCGACGTCGAGGCCGAAGTCGTCGCGGACCCGGCGGCGCAGCTCGTCGGCGTAGATCACGTCACCCGGGGTGCGCACCGAGTAGATCAGCCGGAACGGTGCCTTGCTGCCCACCGCCCGCCGCGCCCGGATCATCGCCATCAGCGGCACGACGCCGGAGCCGCCGGCGACCAGTTGCACCGGCGCGGTCTCCTCGGGTCGCCAGATGAACCAGCCGCCGAGCGGTCCGCGGACCTCGATCGGGTCGCCGTCCCCAAAGACATCAATGAGGTACGGCGACACCTCGCCGTCGTGCACCCGCTGCACTGTCACCTCGATGCGCGGTCCTCCCGGCCCGTCCACGGCCGGCCCGGCGATCGAGTACGACCGTGCCGCCTGGTAACCGTCCGGAGCGGTGAGTCGCAGGTCGACGTGCTGCCCCGGCAGGTGCCCCGGCCAGTCCGGCACCTCCAGCACCAGGGTCTGCGCGGACGGTGTCTCCACCCGGCGCTCCACCAGCCGGCCGACCTGCCAACGGTTGGGCGTCCGGCGCTGGGTGCTCGTCGCCGCCGCGCGCTCAGTCACCCTGGTACCGCTGTTCGCGCCACGGGTCGCCGTAGTCGTGGTACCCGGCGGTCTCCCAGAACCCTGGCTCGTCCATCGTCTTGAGTCGGAGGCCGCGCACCCACTTGGCGGACTTCCAGAAGTACAGGTGCGGCACCAGCAGTCGCGCCGGCCCGCCGTGCTCAGCGGGCAGCGGGGCGCCGTCGAAGGTGTGCACCACCCAGGCCTGACCGCCGCGCAGGTCGTCGAGCGGCAGGTTGGTGGTGTACCCGCCGTAGGAGTGCGCCAGCGCGAAGTGCGCCCCCGTGTCCACGTCGGCGAGCAGCGTGTCCAGTGAGACACCCTTCCAGTTGGTGCCGAGCTTGGACCAGCGGGTGACGCAGTGGATGTCGACAGTCGGCGTCTCCTGCGGCAGGGCCATCAACTCCTGCCACGACCACCTGTGGTCGCTGCCGTTCTCGGCGGAGATGACGAACTCCCAGGTGTCCAGTGACACCCGGGGCGTCGGACCGGCCGAGAGCACCGGAAAGTCCTCGGTCAGATACTGACCGGGTGGCAGGGCCGGCTCCTGCGTTCGGGGCCGACCCTGAAAGCCCGGTGACACGATTCCCATTGCACAGTCGTACCACTCGCGCCGGTGAGGGCGGGAGCTTTCCCGCGTACCCCCTCGTGAGCCGGCGCGGCGCGGTCAGTGCCGCTCCGCGACGACAGTGCGGTCCTTGGGCAGGTCGCCGCCGCGGGTGGCGCGCAGGCTGGTCACCGTGACCACCACCAGCACACCGATGATCACGCCGAGCGAGGCCAGGGTGGGGATCTGCGGCACGCTGTCCCAGATGCCGTGCGCCCAGTGCAGACCCAGCTTGAGGCCGATGAACGCCAGGATGATGGCCAGGCCGTAGCTGAGGTGCACCAGCCGGCTCAGTGCCGCGTGCAGGACGAAGTAGAGCGCCCGCAGGCCGAGCAGGGCGAACGCGTTGGTGGCGAACACCAGGTACGGGTCCTCGGTGATGCCGTAGACGGCCGGCACCGAGTCGACAGCGAAGACGATGTCGGTGGCCAGGACCGCGACCACCACAAGGGCGAACGGCGTGAGTGCGCGCTTCGCGCCCTGCCGGACGGTCATCTTGGTGCCGTGGTAGTCGTCGACCACCGGCATGACCTTGCGCAGCAGCTTCACCGAACGCATCTTGTTGATGTCGACCTCCTGCTGATGCCCGGACAGGGCATCGCGCAGCAGCTTCACCGCGGTGGCGATCAGGATGATCGCGAAGAGCAGGAAGGCGAAGTCGAGGGTCTGCAACGCCGCCGCGCCGAGGGCGATGAAGACGGCCCGCAGCACCAGCGCACCGGCGATGCCGTAGAGCAGCACCCGCTGGGCGAGCACCGCCGGCACCGCGAACGCCGTCAGCAGCAACATGAAGACGAAGAGGTTGTCGACCGAGAGCGACTTCTCCACCAGGTAACCGGTCAGGTATTCGACGCCCTGCTGGGAGCCGAAGCGGGCCCAGACCCAGGCGCCGAACGCCAGCGGCAGCGCTATGTAGAACGCCGACCAGCCGATGGCCTCCCGCATGGACACCTCGTGCGGGCGACGGGTGACCAGGAAGTCCAGCACCAACAGCAGGAGGACCCCGATGATGGTGACCGCCCACAGCGTGGGAGTGCCCACCGACGACAGGTCACTGGCGGCGGACAGATATGACACATGATTCATGTTGGGTCTCCTCGAACACCGTCATGTTCGAGGTCTCCTTCACCCACCACCTGGTGGACAACCACCCGAGGCGCGCCGGGCGCGCCGTACTGACCGGAATGGTTCGTGGGAAGTACTCCCCTCGCACGACAAGGTTAGGCCAGGTGGAATCACGACGCCAAGCGGGACATCGGTGGTTGCCCTGGTAAACCGCTGTGTACGCCCGGTACGAGCACTGTCAACCGCGGCGAAGCGTCGCCCCCGGGGCCATCGCCTGCTCGACCAGGCCCCGATAGTCACGCGGGAGTTGCGTCGCCACGTCGTCGAACTCACCGCCGGTGATCGCCTCCCGCAGGGTGGTGAAGACCGCCCGACTGGCGTCCCGGGCGGCCGGCTCGTCCACCCCGGCGCGCAGAGCGACCCGGGCGACGAACTCGGCCGCACCGAACCGGTCCGCCTGCTCGGTGCTCGGGCTCGGCTTGAGCACCAGTTGCAACGGCTGCGGCAGCTGAGCGGCAAGGTCCAGATTCTCACCGCCGGTCAACCGCTCAGCGAACGTCTCCAACACGGCCCGGGTCAGCTCGACCGCCCGCTCGGACGACGTCGCGGTGCGCTGGGAAACCTGGTCGATGAAGGTGTCGTAGTTCATCGCGTACTCCCTTGGCTCGCGTCGGCGCCTGCGGGTACCCGCGGCGGCCGAGGAGAAACGGCACCGGGTTTCCTGCGTCGGGCGGGCGTGACCGGCCAGCGGGCGGGTAACCGCCGCCGGTCGTCACCACATCGATGCCCGAGGGAGCCCACGCCATGGCGAGCTACGCCGACGTCCTGCAGTACCTGTCGAGCCTGGACTACCCGGCCGAGAAGAACGACGTGGTCCGCGAGGCCGAACGGGAGGGTGCCCCGCCAGACGTGCTGAAGGCGCTGCGCGCCCTGCCGCCGGTCGACTACGCCAACGGGACCGAGGTGGCCCGGTCGGCCGGGATCGAGGCTGCGCCCGAGGTCGGCCCCGCCCAGCGGGCCGAGCAGGCCCGGGACAAGAAGCACAATCGGGTCTCGCAGCACCTGCGCGGCATCTGACCCGGCAGTGACGCCCACCACCCCGACCCGGGAGCGTCCCGAATGACCCAGACCGGCCCCGACCGGCCAGCGGACGTGCGTTTCCCGGCTGCGAAGCAGCTCGCCGTCGTGGCGGTGGCCGGCGTCGTCGCCGGCTGCGTCTTCGCGCTGCTGCTTCCCCTGCCGCTCGCCGCGCTGGCTGGCTGGGACGTGGGCGCGCTGAGCTGGCTCGTGCTGGTCTGGCACAAAATTTGGCCGATGGACGCCCTGCGGACCGCCCAGCTGGCCGTCCACGAGGACCCGAACCGGGCGATCCGGGACGCCCTGTTGCTCGTCGCCTGCCTGGCCAGCCTGCTGGCCGTCGGGTTGGTCGTGGCCAGCGCGCAGAGCGCGCCCCCCGGGACGACCCGGGAGCTGCACAGCGGCCTGGGCGTGCTCAGCGTGGTGCTCTCCTGGTTCGTGGTCCACACCGTGTTCGCCGCCCGGTACGCCCGGATCTACTACACCGGCCCGGACGGCGGGGTGAACTTCAACCAGCCCGAGCCGCCGTGCTACTCCGACTTCGCCTATGTCGCGTTCACCATCGGGACGACGTTCCAGATCTCCGACACCAACCTGACCAGCAACGAGATGCGTCGTACGGTGCTGCGCCACTCGATGGTGTCGTACCTGTTCGGCGCGTTCATCATCGCCGTGACGGTGAACCTGCTGGCGGGTCTGGCGGGATGACGGCTGGTGACGCTCCGGGCCGCTCAGTCCCCCGGAGCGCGACACGGGGCGGGGCCAATCGAAAGGGCCGGGACAGGCGGGCGCCCCTGGTCACGAACCGCGACCCAGGGCGCCACGCAAGCCTGCCCAGGCGGTGAACCGCATCCGAACCGGTCGCGGTCACCAGGCGGTGGAGGCTCGCTCGAACCGAGCGGCCAGCACTGCCGGGTCCAACCATACGGCAGACCATCCTCCGTTTGGTCAGAATTTGGGGAAGTGTGGGCCAGGGCACGTCACGGCCGACCGGGGCCGGCCCGGCGATCTTGCAGTTTCTGTCGCGACAGAACCCGCAGAATCCCACATTCCGGGGACCGAAACTGCAAGATCGACGAGATGCGGGGCGTCAGCCGTGCAGGCCACCCGTGCGGTCGCGGGCCTTCAGGCGGGTCGTGGGCAGGGCGGGCGCCGGCAGCGGCGGCGCCGAGTCGTCGGCGACCACACCGAAGCGCCCGTCACCGGCCATCCAGTCCTCCCGGGCGGCGGCGATCTCCTCGTGGGACCGACCCACGAAGTTCCACCACATCACCAACGGCTCCTCGAACGGCGTACCGCCCAGCAGCAGCAACCGGGCCCCGGCCCCGCCCCGCACTGTCAGCTCCCGGCGGCCCGAGCCCAGATACAGCAGCGCCCCCGGCTCGAACCCGACCCCGGCCGCCTCCGCGGACCCGGACATCGCCAGTACGGCGTACTCAAAATCGGGCCGCAACGCCATCGTCGCCGGCGCCTCACCGCTCAACTCCAGCTGCACCCCCACCAACGGGGTGTGCACCACCGCCGGTGACCGCTCCCCGGCGAACTCGCCGACCAGCACCGTGCCGTCCAGATCGCCGTCCCGCCAGCGCGGCAGGTCGGCGTGGTGCGCGAAGTCGGCCGCTCCGGCCCGCGCCGGGTCCGGCAGAGCCACCCAGAGCTGCACACCGTGCATCACCGGCGGATGAGTGGCCGGCGAGCGCTCCGAGTGGGCGATACCGTTCCCGGAGGTCATCACATTCAGTTGGCCGGGCACGATCGGCTGGACGTTGCCGAGGCTGTCCCGGTGCAGAATTTCGCCGTCGAGCAGCCAGGTCACCGTCTGCAGCCCGGTGTGCGGGTGCGGCGGCACCTCCATGCCGGGCCGCTGCGCCACATCGTCCGGGCCGAAATGATCCACGAAACACCACGCGCCGACCATCCGGCGCGCACGCTGCGGAAGCAGCCGCCGCACAGTGGTGTACCGGCCCAACGGCACGTCGTGGCCGGGCAACAACACACTGCCGGGATCGACGTCGGCCACGCCAGGCGGTCGGGTCTGCGCCAGCATTGATTCAGTACGCTCCACCGCCCGACTGTACGCGCACGCCCGTTCGCGACCGCGTCGCTTCCAGCCAGGGGCGGGCGGGGTTCACCAACCAGTGGTTGTCAGTGTGGCTGGCCCGGCGGGCGCTGGCCCGGCGGGCGCTGGCCCGGGCCCTGGTTCACCGGTTGCTGGAGGAGACCAGCACGCTGTTGGCACCGGCGACCAGGTCCAGGTACAGGCGCTCCGGCGACCGGTCCCAACCCGGCGTACCCAGCACCGAGCCCGCGGCCACCCCGTCCCAGCGGTCGTCGCGTACCACCACCGAGCCGGCGCCGGCTCCCGCCCGAACCCGTACCGGAGTCTCCCCCGGGACCCGGACGTCGAGCTGGCTGGTCCCACCGGTGAGTCGTACGGTCAGGATGCTGGCGGGCTGGTCTGAGCGCGGGCCGGTGGGGTTACTGGAACCGTCGGCGGTGATCGGTGGCAGGAGAATCTCGGTACGGCTGGAGCCTCCGGCGATTTCCACACCCAGCAGGCGGGCCCGGGTCAGGTCCAACACCTGACTGCTCACCCCGCCGACGAGGTGGACACGCCAGGCGACCCGCTCGTTGAGCAACACCCGCACCGCCCGTGGCCCGCGCGTACCGGACTCCACGAGGTCGAGCAGGAACGTCGTCCGCCCGGCGGCAGCAGAAAGGCGGGGGGGGGGGGCCCCCGGGGGGGGGGGGGGGGCCCGGGGCGCGGGC
>NZ_JBEZEH010000188.1:0-14307 GCF_040648775.1 Micromonospora sp. NPDC049089 | reverse complement strand
GCGCCCACCCCCCACCCCCCCGCCCCGCCCCCCTCCCGTGGTCCCCCCCCGGCCGGCGCCAACCCCCCCCCCCGACCGGGCCGGGTCAGCTCCGCCCGGTCAGCTCCGCCGGGTCAGCTCCGCCCGGTCAGCTCCGCCCGGTCGCCGGGCCCGGTCAGCTCTGCCAGAAGCGGATCAGCTCCAGGCCGGTGGCGTAGAGCCACGACGGCAGACCGAGCAGGTCACCGACAGCGAAGACCGCGTCGAAGAACCAGCCGCCGATGCGCGGGTTCCACAGCAGCGCGAAGAGCAGGATGAAGCCGTACGGCGCGAACAGGTCGTACATCTTGCGCCACTGCGGGGTGAGCCACGGCTGGATCATGTTGCCGCCGTCCAGGCCGGGCACCGGCAGCAGGTTCAGCACACTGGCGGTGAGCTGGAGGAAGGCGAGCAGCGCCACCCCGGCCCAGAACTCCACCGGACCATCCGACCGGGTGCCGACCTGCACCGCCGCCACCAACAGCAGCGTGAACAGCACGTTCGTCGCCGGGCCGGCGAGGCTGACCAGGGTGTGCCGCAGTCGACCCGGGATGGCGTGCCGGTCCACCCAGACCGCGCCACCCGGCAGGCCGATGCCGCCGAGCAGCACCACCACCACCGGCAGCACGATCGACAGCAACGGGTGGGTGTACTTGAACGGGTTGAGCGTCAGGTAGCCGCGATGGGCGATGTCCCGGTCGCCGGCCCGGTAGGCCACCACCGCGTGGGCGTACTCGTGCAGGCAGAGCGACACCAGCCAGCCGGACACCACGAAGAGGAACACGTTGAACCGGACGCTGCCGTACCCGTTCCAGGTCAGCACCCCGCTGACCGCGAAGAGCGCGACCAGACCGAGGAAGACCGGGCTGGGACGGAACGCCGCCTTGGGCACGCCGAGGACCAGCCCGTCACCGCCCGGGCGGTCGTAGGCCATCACTCGGCCGTGGGCAGCAGGCTCATCCGGTAGTCCACCCGGTCGTCCTCCACGAGCGCGACCGAGGTGACGCCGGACGCCGCGAGCTCCCGCCAGGTCTGACCGATCCAGGATTCGGCGTCGGCCTGGCTGCCGAACGACTCCGCCGGTCCCTCGACCGTCTGGCCGTCCGTGCCCTCGTACCGCCAGCTCCACGCCATGCCGCGTCTCCCCTCGCCGCTGAAGTCCCCGTGGGACGAACCCTCGCCAGCGTAGTCGGCCCGGCGCGCAACGGCCGCTCGCTCGCCCCGGCAGGGGCCGACGGGGTGGATCAATCCGATCGACGCCGGCCGGTACGGTGGCTCGGTGCTGACACGGGGAGTGCTGCTCGGCGGCCGGTACCGGCTGGGCGAGCGGGTGGCGACGGGTGGGATGGGAGCGGTCTGGCGTGGCACCGACGTCCTGCTGGAACGCGAGGTCGCCGTGAAGGTGCTGCTGCCGTCGCTGGTCGCCGATCCGGAGTTCACCGCCCGGTTCCGGGCCGAGGCGCGGATGCTGGCCGCGCTGCGGCACCCCGGCGTGGTGCCGGTGCACGACGTCGGGCAGGCAGTGCTCGACGACGGCAGCCAGGTCGACTACCTGGTGATGGAGTACGTCGAGGGCGAGCCGTTGTCCGCCCGGGTGCGCGCGGTGGGGCGGCTGGATCCGGCCACCACCATGTCGGTGCTGGCCCAGGCCGCCGACGCGCTGCACACCGCACACCTCGCCGGCATCGTGCACCGGGACGTGAAGCCGGGCAACCTGCTGGTCAAGGGCGACGGCACCGTGGTGCTCGTCGACTTCGGCATCGCCCGGTCCCGCGACATGGCCGGGCTCACCGCCGCGAACATGGTGCTCGGCACCGCCTCGTACATGTCTCCGGAGCAGGCCACCGGGCAGCCGGTCTCGGCCGCCACCGACATCTACGCGCTCGGCGCGGTGGCGTACTTCTGCCTTTCCGGGCAGCCGCCCTTCCACGGTGACAACCCGCTTGCGGTGGCGCTGCGGCACGCCCAGGAGGACCCGGCGGCGCTGCCGGCGGACACCCCACCGGCGGTTGCCGCGGTGGTGGCCCGCGCGCTGGCCAAGCGCCCGGAGGACCGGTTCGGCAGCGCCGCTGAGTTGGCCGCTGCCGCCGCCGATGCCCGCGACGCGACAGTGGCGAGCATTCCGGTCTCCGCCCGCCCACCGTGGGCGCTGGCCGCTCCCACCCCGGGCGTCGCGGCCCCCGCCGTCCCGACTTCCGTACCGCCGGCCGGCCCGACCCCCCTTCCGCCGGCCGGCCTGGCTTCCGCACCGTCGGTCGCGGCGACGCCGCCCGCCGGGTCGGTGTCGGCAGGGCCCGCCGCTCCACGCCCACCGGCGAGCGTCGCGGTCGAAGCGACGACCGAGCCGAAGCCGACCCGGGAGGACGCGCTCGGGAGCGGGCCGCCGGGCCGACGCCGTCCGCTGCTGGTCGGGGCAGGTGCGGCCGTTCTCGTCGCGCTCGTCGTCGCGGTGGCCGTGGTGGCGCTCCGGCCCGAAGCGAAGTCGGGTTCGGCGGACCAGCCACCCGCGCTGGCCGGTGAGTCGGCGGCGGTCTCCGACGCACCGCTGCCGCCCGGGGACGCGACCACCACCGGGCCCGGGCCCAGCGCAACGCCGGGGGTCGGTCGCACCGCGACGGCCAACCCGACCGGGTCTCCCGCCGAGGCGACGACCAGCGGCGACCCCACCAGCGCCGCAGTGCCGGGCGGTACGCCGACCGGTACGACCAGCAGCCGACCGACGCCCAGCCGCACCCCGTCCAGCCGGCCCAACCCGTACACGGCCGCCCAGGCGTGCGGCAGCGGCTACCAGGTGATCGACTCGGCGACGCTGACCGGCGGGGACGGGCAGCGCAAGGGCCGGGTCTTCCTGCTGTACCACTCGGGCACAGGGACCAACTGCGTGGTCACCCTCAAGGACACCGCGGTCGGCGCGAAGTCCGCAGCGTCGGCGTACCTGGAGGTGCAGGGTCGGGCCCGCAGCACTGACAGCGGGTCCTTCGACTACTACGCCGGGCCGGTGCGGGCCACCGCCGCCGGGACGTGCGTCAAGTGGGGCGGCACCACCGGCGGCGTCAGTTACGGCAGCGGGTTCGAACACTGCGACTGACCGCCGCGCCGGCAGTGCAGCGGGCCGGGGTCGCGCGCCGCCTTCGGGTGGGGGAACTGGGCGCTTCCCCGCAATGGAGGCGGAACGGACTTTCGATCTTCGGCAGGGTCGGGGCGACGTGCCCGGGCCCGAAGGATGAGAACTAAGGTACGGGCATGTCCGTAGACGGGTGGAACACGGTCCTGGTGCTCGGCGGTATCCGGTCCGGCAAGTCCGAGTTCGCCGAGTCCCTGGTCAGCGACGCGCCGGTGGTCCGCTACGTCGCCACCGCGCCCGAGGGCGACCCGGAGGACACCGAGTGGGCGACCCGGCTGGCGGCGCACCGCGCCCGACGGCCGGGCAGCTGGACCACCGAGGAGACCACCGAGGACCCGCGCCGGCTGGCCGACGTGCTCGAGTCCGCCGAGCCCAACGAGTTGTTGCTCGTCGACGACCTGGGCGGCTGGGTGACGGTGCTGCTCGACCCGGACCACCAGCCCGCCGACGACGTGGCGACCATCGCCGAGCTGGCCGAGGCGATCCGCGGGTGTGCCGCCCGGGTGGTGCTGGTGAGCCCCGAGGTGGGGCTGTCGCTGGTGCCGACCACCCCGCTGGGCCGGGCGTTCACCGACGCCTTGGGCGCGGCCAACCGTGCGGTGGCGGACGCCTGCGACGCGGTCGTCCTGGTCGTCGCCGGTCAGCCGGTCTGGCTCAAGTCGCCCGCCACCGCCACCGCCACCGAACCGTCTGCTCCCGCCACGGTGACCGCGTCGCCGACCGCAGCCGCGGCACCGGTCGTGGCGAGCCTGGCCGACACCGAGCCCACCCCCGAGGTGCAGCTCCCCGACGTGCTGACCCCCACGCCGCCGGCCGCCCCGACCGCGGAACCGGGCAACCCCTGGGCCGCGCCGACAATGGCGCTGCCGATGGTGTCCACCGGGCTGGTCATCCAGCCCGGCATGGAGCTGCCCATGCCCGACGAGTACGCCGGCCCACAGGCGGTCGACCGACTGGCCACGCTGGACGTACCGGGCGCCGGGCTGGGCGTGTTGGACCGGGTGGTGGGCTTCGCCGCCGCCACCCAGGGCACCTCGACCCCCGCCGCCTGGGGCTCAGCGCGGGTGCTGCTGCTGCACGGCGACCACGCCGGCGGGGCGGCGGCCGGCACCGTCGCCGGTGAGTCGGCACGCCGCGCCGCACAGGCCCGCGCCGGTCAGGGCGCGTTGGCACGGCTGGCCGCCGAGAGCGGCGCGAGTCTCCAGGTGGTGGACACCCCGGCCTCCGCGCCGATCGAAGACCAGCAGGCCCTCGCGCCGGAGCAGGTGGAGTCCGCGCTGCGTTACGGCTGGCGGTTGGCCGAGCAGGCCGCCGACGCCGGCGTACAACTACTGGTGCTCGCCGCGTGCGGCGCCGGCACCGAGGCGGCGGCCGCGGCGGTGCTCGCGGCGACCGCGGGCGCGGAACCGCCCGCCGTGCTGGGTCGGGTGATCACCGACTCCGGCGAGATCGACGACGCGGCGTGGATGATCCGCTGCGCGGCGGTGCGCGACGCGCTGCACCGCACCCGACGCTCGTCTCGCGGCGCGAAGGACATCCTGGCCGAGTTGGGCGGCGGCGACGTGGCGGTGGCCACCGGCGTACTGCTCGGCGCCACCGCCCGCCGGGTGCCGGTGCTGCTCGACGGTCCGGTCGGGTTGGCCGCCGCCATGGTGAGCCGTGACCTGGCCGGGCAGGCCCGGCACTGGTGCCTGCTGGCCGACCACGGCGGGCACCCGGCCGTGCGGCTCGCCGCCGACGTGCTGGGCCTCACCCCGCTGCTCGACCTGCGGATGGATCTCGGCGAGGGCGCCAACGCGCTGGTCGCGCTGCCGCTGCTGCGCTCGGTGCTGGCGTTGTCCGCCGCGCTGCCGGTGCACCCGTCGCTGGGCGGCACCGACGACACCGACCCGCCCGCCGACGAGCCGGAGTCCACCGACCCGAGCTACGCGGACCCGGATCTCACCGAGCCCGACTCGACCGAGCCCGACTTCGCCGAGCCGGTGCCGGCCGGGCCGGGCCCGGCCAGCACCGGGGTGGACGAGCAGCCGGCGTCGGGCTGGCGTGCCGGCTGAGCCACGGCTGCTCGCGGGAGCCCGGCTGGCGGTCACCACGTTCACCACGCTGCCGGTGCGGGCCGGGCGCATCGACCGACCCGTCGCCGGCACGGCGATGGCCCTCGCCCCGGTGGTCGGCGCGCTACTCGGCGCCCTGCTGGCCGGTGTGCTGCTGCTGGCCGGGGCGCTCGCACCGCCGCTGGTGGCGGCCGGCGTCACCGTCGGCGTCGCCGCGCTGCTCACCCGAGGGCTGCACCTGGACGGGCTGGCCGACACAGTTGACGCGCTCGGCTCCTACCGGCGGGGAGCGGCGGCCCTGGAGATCATGAAGAAGCCGGACGTCGGCCCGTTCGGAGTGGTCGCCCTGGTGGTCGTACTCCTGGTGCAGGCGGCGGCGCTCGCCGACCTCGCCGGTCGGTCCTGGCCGGCGTGCCTCGCGGCGGTGGTCGCGGCGACCGCGGCCGGGCGGCTCGGTGTCACGGTGGCCTGCCGGCGGGGCGTGCCGGCGGCCCGGCCCGACGGGCTGGGCGCTCTGGTCGCCGGCACGGTCGGCCCGGTGGCGGTGGCCGCCGGCGCGGTCGCCGTCGTGCTGCTGGCGGTGCCCGCGGTGCCGGGCCGTCCGTGGCAGGGGCCGCTGGCCGTCGTCGCCGCGACCGCCGTCGCGCTACCGCTGCTCAACCACGTGGTACGCCGCCTCGGCGGGATCACCGGCGACGTCCTCGGCGCGACCGTCGAGGTGGTCACCACGCTGGTCTACCTGGGTCTGGTGCTGTCCGGCTGAACCGGGCCCGGCGGGCCGGGTAGCGTTCGGCTCGACAACACCGGCGCGGCCACCGGGGGAACCCACAATGCTCATCACGGACGACTTCCTGCCCGTTCCGGTGCCGGAGTCGCTCAGCGCGACCTACCTGGTGCCGATGGCGGGGCTACCGAAGGTCAGTGCGAAGACCGCGGTGGCGGCCCTGACCGGCCGACTGGCCGAGCCGGTGCACGGGCTGGCCCGGCAGATGCTCGACAGCCCGCTGATGAGCGTCGACACCCGGCCGATCGCCGAGTTCCCCGAACTGCCACCGGACCTGCTCACCGCGTTCGGTGCCACCAAGGAGCAACTGGACCGGCTGGCGGCGGCGACGCACCTGGTGGTCGTACAGGCCGAGTACCGGCCCGGTTGGCCACCCGCGCACGAGTGGGCCGCGCGGGCGGTCGCGGCAGCCGTGGCGGAATCCGTCGACTGCGACGTGGTGGACGTCTTCGGCCTCCAGTTCCTCGACCCGGCGACCGCGCTGCGCTCCCTCCCCGACGAGCAGGGCCGGATCCGACTTGTCGACTGGGTGCTGGTGCCGTACTCGTCGGACACCGAGGGCCTGTGGTTCACCACCAAGGGGCTGCGCCGCTTCGGTCTGCTGGAGTTGCAGACCCAGGGGGTTCCCGACCACCTCACCCGGGCCTGGGGTGCGGTGATGACCGGGGCGGCCCGCCGACTGCTGCGGGACTGGACCGACGGGCTCACCGGCGAGGAGGTGCCGGCGTTCGTGCAGCTCCCGGTGCTGGCCACGGTCACCGGGCACGACATCGCTGTGGCGTACGGCAACCCGGAGCAGCACGGCGCCACCGCCCCGGTGCTGCTGCGCCTCGAACTGGACCCGGCGACCGACCCGGAGGCCGACTCGTTCCTCAGCCTGCGCCCGCCGGCCGGGCACCCCGGTCCGGACGGGCGCTACTACGCCGCCGCCTGCGCGACCCTGTTCTCCGGCATCCAGCCGGACGTGCGCTACGCCCGCTCCGGTGACGCGATGAGCCGTGCGGTCGCCACCGCCCGGGCCGCGCTGGATGACGCTCGGGCCCGGTTCGTCGCAGGGCAACTCCCCACCGAGTCACAACTGGTGGTGAAGTACGGCCTGCCCGGAGACGACGGCCCGGAGTACGTCTGGGCGGGCGTCACCTCGTGGGAGAACCCGGAACGCATCGTCGGCGTGAGCGCCAGCGACGCCAACACCGACCAGAGCGTCCGCATCGGCGGCCCCGTGGTCGTGGAGACGTCCGACGTGGTCGACTGGGCCGTCCTGGACGCCACAGGCGTCATCGAAGGCGGCTGGACCCAGGCAGTCCTGGACTCCGGCGAACCCCCAACCCCCAAAACCCCCTAACCCCACCCAGCCCCAGCCCCAGCCCCAGCCACGTTGATCATGAAGTTATTGTCATGGCTGCCGGCGTGTCGTGACAATAACTTCATGATCAACAACATCTGGGGCCCGGGGCGAGGCGATCCGGGTTACTTCACTGAGGGGTTTACGAAGGGGGGTTTGGTCAGGGTCAGGGGGGCTCGGCGGCCTCGGATGTCGATCTCGACCTCGTCGCCGTCGGTCAGGTTGGCGTCGGTGTCCAGCAGGGCCAGCGCGATGCCCTGCTTCCTCGTCGGGCTGAAGGTGCCGCTGGTCACGGTGCCGACCTGGGTGTCGCCCACGTGCAGGGTCATGCCGGGCCGCGGGATCGCCCGGTCGACGGCCACCAGGCCGCGCAGCGTACGCCGGGGGCCGGCGGCCTTCTCGGCGAGCAGCGCGTCGCGGCCCCAGAAGGCCGGCTTGTCCCAGCCGACCGCCCAGCCGGAGCGGGCCTGCACCGGGCTGATGTCCAGGGAGAGGTCCTGCCCGTGCAGCGGGTACCCCATCTCGGTCCGCAGCGTGTCCCGGGCGGCCAGCCCGCAGGCACGCAGCTCGAACGCCGCGCCGGCGGCGAAGAGCGCATCCCAGACGGTGACCGCGTGCTCCGCCGGCACCACCAGCTCGTAGCCCAGCTCACCCGTGTAGCCGGTACGGCAGACGGTCAGCTCCACCCCGGCGAGGCTCGCGGCGGAGAAGCTCATGTAGCCGTGTTCGGTGGGCAGGTCCAGGGCGGCCAGCAACTCGGCCGAGCGCGGGCCCTGCACGGCCAGCACCGCGTACGCCTCGTGCTCGTCGGTGACTGTCACCTGTGCGGGAGCGGCGGCGCGCAACCGGCGCACCACCTCGGCGGTGTTCGCCGCGTTCGGAATGAGGAAGACGTGGTCGTCGGCATAGAGGTAGGCGATGATGTCGTCCACCACACCGCCGGTGGCGTCGTCGCAGCAGAGCGTGTACTGCGCCCGGCCCGGGCCGATCCGGCCCAGGTCGTTGCTGAGGCAGGAGTTGACGAAGTCGGCCGCGCCGGGGCCGCTCACCCGGGCCTTGCCCAGGTGTGACACGTCGAAGACCCCGACCGCCGTACGCACAGCGGTGTGCTCCTTGAGCACCCCGCCGCCGGCGTACTCCAGGGGCATTTCCCAGCCCCCGAAGGGGGCGAACTTGGCTCCGGCGGCGGTGTGCCGCTCGTGCAGCGGGGAACGGCGCAGCCGGGTCGCGGCAGCGTCGGAGGTCACGTCGGTCATGGGTGGCAACTTACCGGGGGCAACGTCGCTGGTTAGCATCGGCGGGAGCCCGCTGGCGCTGTCGGCGGGACAGCCATGACGTCCGGCGGGTAGGTTCCGCCGGAGACCTTCACCGCTGGTACGCGACGCCGCGACCGGCCCGGCCCGCCCGGAGTAGCTTCAGTGACTTCACCCCGCACCACCAACCTGAGCCTGGTCGACACCGACCCGGCGGAGCTCGCCGTCGACGCGATCGTGATCGGCGTGCACAGCCAGACCGGAGAGCAGGGCGCCACCAGCGGCCTCGCCGGCACCCTGCTGCTCGCCAGCGGCGCCGAGAGCATCGCTGCCGCGTTCGACGGCAAGCTGACCGAGACCCTCGCGCTGCTCGGCGCGACCGGCGGGCCGGGTGAGGTGATCAAGCTGGCCACGCTGGGCACCGTGACCGCCCCGCTGGTCACCGCGGTCGGGCTCGGCCCGGAGCCGTCGGGTGCCGCCCCGGCCCCGGAGACGCTGCGCCGGGCCGCGGGTGCGGCGATCCGGGCCCTGGCGGGCGCACCCACTGTCGCGCTGGCGCTGCCGCTGCCGGACGACGCGGACGCGTCGGCCGAGCTGCGCGCGGTCGCCGAGGGCGCGCTGCTGGGTGGGTACCGGTTCCCCGGCTACAAGACCCGGCCCCAGCCGACCCGGCGCGAGCCGGTGGCCGAGGTGCTCATCGCGGTGCCGGACGCCGCCGACGCGAGCGCCCAGGCGGAGGTCGTCCGGGCGCAGGCGGTGGCGGGCGCGGTCCGGCTCAGCCGGGACTGGGTGAACACCGCGCCGAACGAGCTGCGTCCGCCGTCGTTCGCCGACGCGGTCGCCAGCGCGGCGCGCGAGGCGGGCCTCGGCGTCGAGGTGCTCGACGAGGCGGCGCTGGCCGCTGGCGGGTACGGCGGCATCGTCGCGGTCGGGCAGGGCTCGGAGGCCCCGCCGCGGCTGGTGAAGCTGACCTACACCCCGCAGGGCGGCGGCAACGGCAAGCGGGTCGCGCTGGTCGGTAAGGGCATCACCTTCGACACCGGCGGCATCTCGATCAAGCCGGCGCAGGGCATGTGGGAGATGAAGTCCGACATGGCGGGCGCCGCCGCGGTGGGCGCGGCCATGCTGGCGATCGCCGCGCTGAAGCCGACGGTGGCGGTCAGCGCGTACCTGCCGATGGCGGAGAACATGCCGTCGGGCACCAGCTACCGGCCGGGTGACGTGATCACCATGTTCAACGGCAAGCGGGTCGAGGTGCTCAACACCGACGCCGAGGGCCGGATGATCCTGGGCGACGCCATGGCCCGTGCCTGCGCGGACGGCACCGACTACCTGTTCGAGACCTCCACCCTGACCGGCGGCCAGGTCATCTCGCTGGGCAAGCGGATGGCCGGCGTGATGGGCACCCCGCAGCTGTGCGACCGGGTGAAGGTGGCCGGCGACGCCGTCGGCGAGCCGGCCTGGCCGATGCCGCTGCCCGACGACGTCCGTAAGGGCATGGAGTCGGATGTGGCGGACATCTCGCAGGTCAACGCCGGGATGGACCGGGCGGGTCACATGCTGCAGGGCGGCGTGTTCCTGCGCGAGTTCGTGACCGACGACGTGGCGTGGGCGCACATCGACATCGCCGGGCCGGGCTACCACTCGGGCGAGCCGTTCGGCTACTGGACCAAGGGCGGCACCGGAGTTCCGGTCCGCACGCTGGTGCAGCTCGTCGAGGATGTCGCCGCCAACGGCTGACGGAACGGAAAGCGAGGGGCCCCCGGTCGACGCCGGGGGCCCTTTCGCTACCGCTCGGGGCGACGTTTGCGGCGTTCGTTGAAGTCACGCATCCGCTGCGGGTAGCCCATCAGCCGGACGTCGTAGACCGGGATGCCCATCCGGTACGCGAAGCGCCGGGCTCCGTCCGGGCCGTCGATGCGCCGACGGGTCCACTCCCCGTCGTCGGCGATCAGGATGACGGTGGTCTCGGTCACCGTCGTACGCGGTTCGATGTACGCCTCGACGCCGCGCCGACTCCGGATGAAGTTCTCCAAATGGTCCAGATCCCCACGACTGGCAGCACGGTCATGGCTCGGCACAGCCGCCTGTTTGCGGCGCCGGAACAAGCCCACCGGTTCTCTCCCCCACCGAGCGTCATCGACAACGGTGCCAAGGGTACGTGTCGATGACGTGTCGTTGGGCACCTCGGTACGCACCCTGTGCCCAGTGGTGACAAGATGACCGAGGTGGGGTGTGTCCGTGTTACACCTCTGTGACCCCCGATGCAGCGACGCGACCTGGGAGTTGGACGTGAGCGAGCCGAACGAAGCGACCTTCGACATTGTCATTCTCGGAGGTGGCAGCGGCGGCTACGCGACCGCGCTGCGCGCCGTCCAGCTGGGCCTGAAGGTCGCGCTGGTCGAGAAGGGCAAACTCGGCGGCACCTGCCTGCACAACGGCTGCATCCCGACGAAGGCTCTGCTGCACGCCGCCGAGATCGCCGACCAGGCCCGTGAGTCGGAGCAGTTCGGGGTCAAGGCCGAGCTGATCGGCATCGACATGGCCGGGGTCAACTCGTACAAGGACGGCGTGATCGCCCGCCTCTACAAGGGCCTGCAGGGCATGTTGAAGGGCAACAAGGGCATCACGATCGTCGAGGGTGCCGGCAAGCTGGTCGGCAAGAACGTGGTCGAGGTGGACGGCAAGCGCTACACCGGCCGCAACATCGTCCTGGCCTCCGGCTCGTACGCGAAGAGCCTGCCCGGCCTGGAGGTCGACGGCGAGCGGATCATCACCAGCGACCACGCCCTCACGATGGACCGGGTGCCGTCGTCGGTGATCGTGCTCGGTGGCGGTGTGATCGGCGTCGAGTTCGCCAGCGTGTGGAAGTCCTTCGGCGTGGACGTGACGATCGTCGAGGCGCTGCCCCGGCTGGTCGCCGCCGAGGACGAGGAGTCGTCCAAGGCGCTGGAGCGGGCGTTCCGCAAGCGGAAGATCAACTTCAAGGTCGGCAAGCCGTTCGAGAAGGTCGAGAAGACCGAGGGCGGCGTCAAGCTGACCATCCAGGGCGGCGAGACCGTCGAGGCGGAGCTGCTGCTGGTCGCCGTGGGTCGCGGCCCGAACACCGCCAACCTCGGGTACGAGGAGCAGGGCGTCACGATGGACCGCGGCTTCGTGCTGACCGACGAGCGGCTGCGCACCAGCGTGCCGAACGTCTACGCGGTCGGCGACATCGTGCCCGGCCTCCAGCTCGCGCACCGCGGCTTCCAGCAGGGCATCTTCGTCGCCGAGGAGATCGCCGGCCAGAACCCCGCCGTGATCGACGAGGTCGGCATCCCGCGCGTCACGTACTGCGACCCGGAGCTGGCGTCGGTGGGCCTCACCGAGGCAAAGGCCAAGGAGCAGTACGGCGCTGACAAGGTCAAGACGTACAACTACAACCTGGGTGGCAACGGAAAGAGCCAGATCCTCAAGACGACCGGCTTCGTGAAGCTGGTCCGGGTCGAGGACGGCCCGGTCGTCGGCGTACACATGATCGGCGCCCGGGTGGGTGAGCTGATCGGCGAGGCGCAGCTCATCTACAACTGGGAGGCGTACCCGGCGGAGGTCGCCCAGCTCGTGCACGCCCACCCGACCCAGAACGAGGCCCTGGGCGAGGCGCACCTGGCCCTCGCCGGCAAGCCGCTGCACGCGCACGCCTGATCATCCAAAACCGCGGCGTCCGGCGACGGGCGAAGATCCCACCAGGGGAATGAAGGAGTCTCAGAACATGCCGGTATCGGTCACCATGCCCCGGCTCGGCGAGAGCGTCACCGAGGGCACCGTCACTCGCTGGCTCAAGCAGGAGGGCGACACGGTCGAGGTCGACGAGCCCCTGCTTGAGGTCTCCACCGACAAGGTCGACACCGAGATCCCGTCACCCGCTGCCGGCGTGCTGAGCCGGATCGTGGTCGGCGAGGACGAGACCGCCGAGGTCGGCAGCGAGCTGGCCGTCATCGCCGGTGAGGGCGAGTCGACCGGCGGCGGCGAGGCAGCCCCGCAGGAGCAGGCTCCGGCCGAGTCGGTCGAGCCGGCCGCCGAGCCGACGGCCGCCGCCGAGGGCACCGCCGACGAGGTGGCCCAGGACGAGGCCCCGGCCGAGGCTCCGGCTCCGGCCGCCGCCTCCTCGGGCGAGGGCACCGCGGTGAAGATGCCCGCCCTGGGCGAGAGCGTCACCGAGGGTACGGTCACCCGCTGGCTCAAGCAGGTCGGCGAGACCATCGAGGTCGACGAGCCGCTGCTGGAGGTCTCCACCGACAAGGTGGACACCGAGATCCCGTCGCCGGTAGCCGGCACGGTGCTGGAGATCAAGGTCGCCGAGGACGAGACCGCAGCGGTCGGCGCCGACCTGGCGATCATCGGCGCTGCCGGCGGGGCCCCCGCCCAGGCGCAGCCCGAGCCGAAGCCCGAGCCGAAGGCGGAGGCCAAGCCGGCGCCGAAGGCCGAGCCAAAGCCGGAGCCGAAGGTCGAGGAGCCGACGCAGGGCGCCTCGTACAGCGAGCCCGCCGCGGAGACCGAGAGCTCGGCGCAGCCGGCGAAGACCGAGCAGGCCGCGCAGCCGGCCGCGTCGACCTCGGCGCCGGCCCGTCCGTCCGCTCCGGCGCCGGGCGCCGGCGAGGAGGCCGCCGGGTACGTGACCCCGCTGGTGCGCAAGCTGGCCAGTGAGCACGGCGTCGACCTGGCCGCGCTCAACGGCACCGGCGTGGGTGGTCGGATCCGCAAGCAGGACGTGCTGGAGGCGGCCGAGAAGGCGAAGGCCGCCAAGGCCGCGCCAGCCCAGGCTGCTCAGCCGAGTGCCGCGCCGTCGGCCGCTGCGGCGAAGCCAGCCGTCAAGCCGGAGCCCAGCGCGAAGCGGGGCACCACGGAGAAGCTGCCGCGGATCCGGGCGACCATCGCCAAGCGGATGCAGCAGTCGCTGCACGAGACGGCGCAGCTGACCACTGTCGTCGAGGTCGACGTCACCAAGGTCGCCAAGCTGCGGACGAAGGCCAAGGACTCGTTCCTGGCCAAGCACGGCGTGAAGCTGTCCTTCCTGCCGTTCTTCGCCCTCGCCGCCATCGAGGCGCTGCAGACCCACCCGATCATCCAGGCCAGCATGGACCTGGAGGGCGGCACGATCACCTACCCGGCGGCCGAGCACCTCGGCATCGCTGTGGACACCGAGCGCGGTCTGCTCGTGCCGGTCATCCACAACGCCGGTGACCTCAACATGGGCGGCATCGCCAAGCGGATCGCCGACCTGGCCGAGCGCACCCGGGCCAACAAGATCACCCCGGACGAGATGGCCGGGGCGACCTTCACGCTGACCAACACCGGCAGCCGTGGCGCCCTCTTCGACACCCCGATCGTGCCATCGCCGCAGTCGGCGATGCTCGGCACGGGTGCCGTGGTGAAGCGTCCGGTCGTGGTCAACGACCCGGAGCTGGGCGAGGTCATCGCGGTCCGGTCGATGGTCTACCTGGCCATGTCGTACGACCACCGGCTGATCGACGGCGCCGACGCGGCCCGCTTCCTGACCGCGGTCAAGGAGCGGCTGGAGGGCGGCAACTTCGAGTCGGAGCTGGGCCTGGCCTGATCCGCTGAACGACGAGAGGGCGCCCCCGGGATCGTCCCGGGCGCCCGTCCCGCGCGGGTGGGCACCACTTTAGCAGGGCGGGGGAGAACGGCCAGAGCCCCGCGGCGGCCACCGGGTCCCGCGCGTAGTGGGG